>CALLXF010000001.1 GCA_938015805.1 uncultured Saprospiraceae bacterium
TACCTTTACGCTAAATGTCAAATTGGCGGCATTTTTGCCATAGATTGACTGAATATCTCCAATGAGGTATTATAAAAGATGATTTTACGTGCGATGTTTTTCATGACTCTTATGTGTCTGCCCTGTTTTACATGGGCCCAGGTGGATATTGTCCCTGATGAAGTACGCGTCGATTATACAGCCTTAAAGAAAAATATCTCTCAGGTAATTATAGATTTAAGTAAAGTGTCTGAGGTTAATATCACCTTTGATCCTAGTATCCTACCAGATGATAAAGCCATAAATATCTCAGCAAAAAACAAAACCTTAGGTGCTATTTTAAATGCTATATTAAGAGGTACTGATGCAAAGTATAAAATCGTCGGATCTCAACTCGTTATCGTAAAAGATGAATTTGTCAAAGCAGAAAAACTTATAACGATTAGCGGTTATTTACGAGATAGCCTAAGTGGAGAACCTCTGGTCTATGCAAATATTTTTGATCAGGAAAAGACGAATGGTACAAATACTAACGACTATGGTTTTTACAGTTTTACGCTTCCTAAAGGAATTCAAAGGGTCTATTACTCATATCTAGGTTATAAAAAGACTATACTGGAACTGAAATTAAAAAAGGACACTATAGTCGATGTTTTTTTAAATCCTGATGCTCTTTTAAACGAAGTACTTATTTTAGATAGTCAGGTAGATGCTCAGGAAAAAGAGTTGTATTCTGCGGATGTCTTACCTGTAGATAAAATATGGTCTATTACTTCACTAGCAGGGGAGTCTGATGTCTACGGACTGGTGCAGTTAATGTCAGGAGTAAGTACTGGTGCAGATGGTTTTGGAGGATTTAATGTAAGGGGAGGCTCGGCTGATCAAAACCTAGTGTTGTATGATGGTGTTCCGGTTTATAATTCCAGTCATGCCTTAGGCATTTTTTCTGTTTTTAATCCCAATATTATAAAGTCTGCCAAACTTATAAAAGGGGCATTCCCCGCAAAATATGGAGGCCGATTATCATCCGTATTAGATATAAGGACTAAAGAAGGAAGTACTAAGAGAACTCAAGGAGATATAAGCTTTGGATCTATAGCGTTTAAAGGAACACTGGAAGGGCCTCTAGGTGATTCCGGGAGCTCATATATTGTTTCTGCCCGACGAACGCATTTAGATTTATGGTTGCTAAAAAATATTAGTAATTACATAAATGATTTAAGTGGAAGAGAAGGAGAATTAAACTATCATTTTGCTGATGTAAATCTTAAGCTAAACCTTAAAATGGGTAAACGTAATAAGCTGATTATGAGCTATTATTACGGTAATGATGTCTTAAATAATGAAGTTTCTAAAACTGTATTTGAGTCAGACACGACAGTCACTGAATTGAATCAAATTGATTCTAAATGGGGAAATAATATTTTATCGCTTAGACTTAATTCGGAACTAACACAGAAGCTTTACCACAACCTAACTTTATATAGGAGTCGTTTTACGCTCAATAGTTTTGATCTACAAGAGTTTAATCGAGAAAATCCAATAGATTCGTCGAGAACATATACAGCAGGATTATTTTCTTCGGGAATTACGGATCTAGGTTTTAAATCTGATTTTGATTATATCCCGAGTACGAGTCATTTTGTTCGTTTTGGACTAGGAGCGGTAAGGCATAGTTTTTCTCCTGGCATTTTAAACGTTAACCAATCTAATGGGCCCTCTGGTTTTATATCTAAAAGGACACTAGGAGAATCATTATCCAGGCCAGATATTACAGGAACAGAAATATATGGGTATGCAGAAGATGAGATAAGGCTTAGTAAAACATTGAGAATGAATCTAGGTCTGAGGTATAATCTGGTTAAAACAAAAACGCTTTGGGATGGATCACTAGAGCCCCGACTAAGTTTACTGGCGGAAGGAGATAGGTTTTTTGTAAAACTGGGAGCAAGTAGGATGTCTCAGTATTTACATTTGCTGACTAATGGAGGATTTGGGTTGCCGACAGATGTTTGGATACCATCTACGGACCGTATAAAGCCAGAGAAATCTTGGGTGTTCACTACTGGCTTTGGCATAGATTTAACAGATCAGTTACAATTTGAAGTAGAAGGGTTTTATAAGAATTTTGACCGTATCGTTAGTTTTAGTGAAGGGTCTGTAGATGCAATAAACTCTTCTGATGATTGGGAAAATATTTTACCTCTTGGGAGTGGATCAGCAAAAGGAATTGAATTCAATTTCAAAAAGCCCTATGGATATTCTAATCTATTTATAAACTATACCTTATCTGTATCCGATCGACAATTTGAAGATATTAATTTTGGTAATCAGTTTGCATTTAGATACGATCGACGACATCAGGTTAAGTTCACTTATCTACAAAAGTTAAATAAAAATGCGGAGTTCTCAATGAACTGGCAAATCAGCTCGGGGTCACCTGCATCGATACCACTTTTTTATAAGGTGGTTCTAGATACTGATGGTAATCCTATTCCAGTGCCGGAGATAGATGGTAGGAACGAGCAAAGACTTCCTGCTTACCATAGGCTTGATCTAGGATTTAATTTTTATAATACCTATAGTTGGGCTCGTCAAAAGTTTTCGGTAGGGTTGTTTAATGCATATAATAGAAGAAATCCTTTCTTTATTGATGTGGGAGCCTCCGATAGTAATCCTAATGACTTTCAGACATTCCAGTATAGTATACTGCCGATTTTCCCTTCTATTAGTTATAGTTTGTCTTTTTAATACTGATATAGAGCAAGTAATACATAATAAATTTTTATAATATATTATGACTTTCTTGAAAGATTTTGTACAATTCTGTATTTTTAACTCTTTATATTAAAATCTTAGGATAAAAACAGTGACCTTCGTGGCATTGGTAGTCTTAAAATTACCAGAATTATTGAAAGACACACTTTACATATTATTACTACTATTACCTTTGGGCTTTAGCTCATGTGTTGATGAGATCGATACACGTGACGGTAACGAAAAATCTACTTTAGTAGTAGAATCTTATTTAGTACCTAATCAGACTGTAAATTCGGCATTCCTGAGTACTTCTATTGTTATTAATACCAGAAACCAAGAATTTACCTTTCCTGAAGATGCGACTATTACCTTAGAAGAACTTTCTACTGGTGAACAAACAATAATGACCTATTCATCTGCTTTAGAATCCTACGCAGATAATGATATGATCATAAAGGAAGGTGAAACCTATGAGTTATCCGCTTCTGTTCCCGACGAAAATTTCGATATTATTTTTGCTCAGACAACTATACCTAAATCAGTGGAAATTTTAGAACTTGATTTACTTGAAGAACCTACTGTTGTTGATCGGTTAGATGGAACGCAGAGTTTGAGATATGATTTTCTTATTTCTTTTGATGAACCAGTTGTTTCTCCTACATACTTTCATTTATTTCCATCCGCTGATGTATTGACAATAGATGAGGAAAATGACACCAGTTCCGTTTATAAAGGTTTAGAGCCTTTTGAAGATTTTAATTTTTCCCTGGGTGGAGGGAATTCATCACATGACCTAGAGCATTTAGGTGGGATATTGATTAACCATTCAAAATTAGAGAACAATCAGATGTTGGTATCGTTTTACACGAATGCTGGCTTTGATATTGAAAATTACTTTATCGAAGATGTAAATTTTGAACTGAGAACGGTAGAAGAAAGTTATTACAATTTTTTATTATCCACCTCTAAACAAATAAGAGCTCAGGAATCTACTAGTGGACAACCTGTTGCTTCTTTTACAAATGTTTCTAATGGTTTAGGAGTAGTGTCTTCCTATAATCCCTCTATCAAAGAGATCTCCGTCAGATAGTCCAAGTCTTATATTATATTTTTTTTGATGTGTATATTTGTTCGATTATACCTTTGTAATTATTTTAGCCGCTTATTACACATTAAAATATTAAGATGACCCCCGAAAAACTTGAAGAGTACTACGACGGAATTCTAGACTGGGCCATAAAGACCATTCCTCTTTTAGTCTTAGCGGTATTTATAATTTTTGTTGGTTTTTTTATCGTAAAGAAACTGATGAAATTGATAAATATTGCTTTAAATAAAGCAGGTTTAGATTTAGAGATCACTCAGTTTTTATCTTCACTCATTTCTGGGGTTTTAAAGGTGCTAGTAGTCCTCATAGCAGCCGCTGTGGCAGGTGTAAAAATGACTGCATTAGTGGGATTATTAGCTGCTGCAGGTTTTGCGGTAGGAATGGCTTTACAAGGTTTTCTAGGCAATTTTGCTTCAGGACTAACCATATTGTTTTTTAAACCTTATCGCATAAACGATTGGGTAAAAGTCTCAGATCATTTTGGGCAAGTTAAAAGTATCCAGATTTTTAATACTACTTTGGAAACCCCTAATGATAAAACCTTGATTATTCCTAACGGTCAAGTAACAGATAATATCATTACAAATTTTTCTACTAAAGGAAATATTAGACTTGAGCTAAATGTAACTATGCCTTACGCGGAGAGTTTTCCAAAGGTGGAGAGAGTTATCAAAGAAGCATTAGCTCAATCTAAATATATCTTAAGCGAACCAACAGCACATATTGGAATAGAGAGTTATGATAGTCATAATATAATTCTAGCTGTTAGGCCTTATATAAATCCTGATGATTATTGGGTAGCGACTTTTGAGGTGTATGGAAAAATAAAACAGTCGTTTAATCAGCACGGTATAAAAGCGGCTTACTCAGAAGGAGTAGAGCTCGGACCGATCGGAGATTAATATGCTTAAGATTATAGGTTTTTTAACAATGGTAATACTTGATCTTTTTCTGAGATAATCCTTTTTTCGGTTGGGATCAACCAGTCTATTTCCAAGCTTACATCCTCACAATGTATTCCTGACTCTGCTTCTTTGTTGTAATAGTTATCACACTTATAGGCAAAAATAGTATTGTCCTCTAGTACCCCATAGCCATGAGCAAATCCTCTGGGAACAAGTAACTGTCTTTTATTCTCTCCACTTAAAAGAATACTGTAGGATTTACCATAAGTAGGTTGGTCCTGACGCAGGTCTACTACGACATCTAGTACTTTTCCCTGTATAACTCTTACCAGTTTAGCCTGTGCAGAATCTCCGATTTGGAAGTGTAGGCCTCTGATTACGCCATAAGATGATTTGGATTCGTTATCCTGAATCCAAGAATAATCTAACTCTAGGTTGTTCCATTTTTTTTGAGTAAAAGACTCAAAAAAATATCCTCTGTTGTCTTGGAAAACTTGAGGTTGGATGACTAGTAAATCTGCAAAATCCGTAGTAGTTATCGTCATTATTTTTCTCTAAAAAAGATACTTATCGGCACACCTTCAAAATTATATTTTTTTCTAAAGCAATTTTCAAGATAGTTTTTATAGCTCTGCTTTACATATTTAGGACTGTTGCAGAAAAAAGCAAATGCCGGATAGTAAATAGGCAATTGAGTAACATATTTTATTTTCACAAATTTCCCTTTATGAGCAGGTGGGGGCACTTTCTCTATAAAGTCGAGCATCACATCATTAAGTTCGGAAGTTGTAATTTTTTGAGTTCTATTTTCCGCTACTATTAGAGCCGCTTCTATAGTTTTAAAAATACGTTGCTTTTCTAGTACAGAGGTAAAAATGATCGGAACGTCATTAAAAGGAGATAACTTATGTTTGATACGCTCCGTAAATTCTTTGGCAGTATTAGTTTCCTTTTTTATTAGATCCCATTTATTAACCGCTATAACTAGACCTTTTTTCCTTCTCAGAATAAGATCTACTATAGACATGTCTTGGCTCTCTATTCCGTCTTTTGCATCGATCATCAGGATACAAACATCGGCATCATCTATGGCTTTTACAGCTCGGATAACAGAGTAAAATTCTAGGTCTTCATGGACTTTAGCTTTTTTACGGATACCTGCTGTATCTACCAGTAAAAAGTCTTTATCAAATTTAGTATAGCGGGTGTGGATGCTATCCCTAGTTGTGCCTGCGACATCGGTTACGATATTACGTTCTTCTCCTAGTAAAGCATTCGTTAGAGAAGACTTACCTACATTAGGCTGCCCGACGATAGTAATGCGATGTAGACCATCATGTTTATCGACACCATCATTTTCTGGTGGTAACATTTCCGTTACTGCGTCTAATACTTCTCCAGTTCCACTTCCTGTCATCGACGATAAAAAGAAAGTGTCTTCAAAACCTAGTGACCAAAACTCGTTGGCTGCCATCGCACGAGTTCCATTATCTACCTTGTTTACAGCTACGATTACTTTTTTATTGGACTTACGTAAAAGATCTGCGATTTCTGCATCTAGATCTGTGATTCCTGTGGTTACATCGGTAAGAAAAATAAGTACATCAGCCTCGTCTATAGCTATATGTACCTGACGCCTTATGGCCGCCTCAAAAATATCCTCAGATCCATGTACAAAGCCTCCAGTATCTACTACTGTAAATTCTCTACCGTTCCACTCTGTAAAACCGTACATACGATCTCTAGTAACACCACTGATGTTATCTATGATCGCTTGTCGTTCTCCTATAAGTCGGTTATACAAAGTAGATTTACCTACATTGGGTCTACCTACTATCGCTACTATATCTGCCATATTGTTTCTTAACTTTCATAACCAAAGCTTTTAAGCATCTGGTCATTATTTCTCCAATCTTCTTTTACCTTGACGTATAATTCTAAAAATACTTTTGCTTGTATAAATCGTTGTATTTCTTTCCTTGCTTCGATTCCTAATTTTTTAATTGCGGATCCATCTTTTCCTATTATGATTGCTTTATGCGTTTTACGTGACACAAAGATAATCGCTCCTATCTCTATAAGTGGTTTTCCTTCTTTTTCTCTTTCGATATATCTCTCCACGACTATTTCTACCGCGTAAGGAATTTCTTTTTTATATAATTTAAGCACTTTTTCTCTAATCATTTCCGCAGCAAAAAATCGCATGTTACGGTCTGAGGTTTGATCCTTAGGATAATAAGCAGGACCTTCGGGTAATACCTCTAAAATACTCTTAAGGATATCTTGCACTCCATGATTTTCTTTTGCCGAGATAAGGAAAATTTTATCAAATGCAATCTTGGCTTTCCATTCTTCAGCCAGTTGGATGAGCTTATCTTGCTGACCCAAGTCGATTTTATTGATAACTAAGAACTTCTGCGCTTTAGAGGATTTTAGTCTTTTAATAGTGATATCATCATCATCATAATTATCGTACTGATCTGTCATAAATAGTAAGACATCGGCATCTTCAAAAGAAGATTGGGCAAAGCTATTCATAGCCTTATGCATCTTATATTTAGGATCTTCTATAATTCCAGGAGTATCAGAGAACACGATCTGATAGTCTTCCTCATTAAGCATAGCGTGGATTCTATGACGGGTAGTCTGAGGTTTACTCGTAATAATAGACATTTTTTCTCCCATCAAAGCATTGACTAGGGTAGACTTACCTATGTTAGGATGACCTATGATATTTACAAAACCTGATTTATGCGACATGTATAAAATTAATGCAAAGATTTTATTTGCGTACTAAGAATGGATTCTATTTGGATAATGAGATTTTTAGGTTTTAAGTTTCTCCATTGCAAGTCATCTAGGTGCGTCCCAAAGTTTGCATAGTAATGGATATTCTGTTTTACCATTTCCTGATTTACATGATCTAAAACGTTTAGACAGCAAATGTATCCATTATCATCTTTGATATCATCATACCACTCTTCATAATAACTCTCGTCAGACGAATGGAAATTAAGAACGTTATCCATACAGAGCACAAATTTGTAAATATCATTTTGGACAAGATGGTCTATCACGTTGCGTTTTAGAAACATGATATCATTGTTTATACAATCATTCCACTCTCCTATAAATTCTATAATCGCAAAATGATCATCATAGTCTACAAAAAGTATTTTTAGATATAGCGTATCTGTACCAAAGGCATCCCATTGAGGATGTATAAAATAGTTATAAACCTTATTTGTAAAATTAAATTCATCAGACAAGTTTCCAAAAAATGACGACTGGTCATCCTCGGCTGCTATGTACTTTTCTCTCCATCCGTAAAAAGGTTCTATATCATGCATCTATTAAGCAAACGCTTTATCCATGTACAAACTTATAACAATATTTAAAGATGTACTTTAATTCCTTCTGTTTAATCGATAGATATATGATCTCATTAATGTTTTGTTAATTATCCATCATAAAAGCATAACTATAGTACTTATAGCGATAAATTCATAGGGAATAAACTGACACTCAGTTTATCCAAGAGAGTCAAATACAAAGTATTGAAAAAAATAGTAATCACAGGTCCAGAGTCATGTGGCAAAACTACTCTAACGTCGCAGCTAGCAAAGCACTATAGGGCCCCTTTTATAACTGAGTATGCAAGAGAATACTTGGATCTAAAAAAAGGTGTTTATAAGGAATCTGATTTATTAGAAATAGCCAAGGCTCAAATCGAAAAAGAAGACTTGATCGTCGCTAATTTTAGTCAAGAATTTATTTTTTTAGATACGGATCTACTGACTCTCAAAATATGGGCCATGGATAAATTTGAGAGGTGTGATCCGTGGATTATGGACCAGGTAAAAAAACGTAATTATAATTACTACTTGTTATGTAAACCTGATCTACCCTGGACTCCAGATCCTCAAAGAGAAAACCCTTTTGACAGATCACGGATTTATAAAACTTACGAATCGGAGTTATACTTATATCAAAAACCATTTAATGTTGTTAAAGGACTTGGAGACGATAGATTAAAAAATGCCATTGATTTAATTGATTCTTATTTTATTACTTCATAGTTTTTAGTGTACTTTTACATCTTCGTTTGGGGTGTTCTTTCTACAAAGAAAGTTCTGAGAAATACCCATAGAACCTGCCTAGATAATACCAGGAAGGGAAATGAAATTACTCTCCGTAGTGTCCACACTAATTTATTATGTGCTGACCTGTAATTCCAAACGTTTATTAAATACTAATTAACTAAGGTCATGAGATTATCTATTTGTGCAGTTTTGTTTTTAATAACCACTTCAGCTTTTGGACAATTTACCATAGAAGGTAAAGTGCTTACCGCCAATGAAGAACCATTAGTAGGTGCATCTATATTTTTAAGAGATTCGGAATATGCTACTATTTCTGATGAGACTGGATATTGGAAATTACAAGTATCAGAATCGGGTAAGTATCTATTAAAGTGCACTTATTTAGGATACAATGCCATTGAAAAAGAAATTGATCTGATCGATGATTATAAATTTGATCTGGTAATGTCAGGTAGTATTTTTGAGTTGGACAAAATCGAAATCAAATCTAGTGTCGCTAAGGAATCTTCTCCTTTTACGTATTCAAATTTTACTAAAAAAGATATACAAAAAAACAACTTAGGACAAGATATGCCGGTTCTTTTACAGCACAGTACATCCGCTGTTATGACTAGTGATGCAGGGGCAGGTATAGGATATACAGGTCTAAGGATAAGAGGTAGCGATGCCACTAGAATAAATGTAACGATAAACGGAATTCCCCTAAATGACGCAGAGTCACAAGGTGTTTTTTGGGTAAACCTTCCTGACTTTGCTTCGTCAGTTTCTAGTTTACAGATACAGAGAGGTGTCGGAACTTCTACAAATGGGGTTGGAGCATTTGGAGCAACGATAAGTATGAATACTAATGAGATTAATCAAAACCCATATGCAAATTTTAATGCCACCTATGGATCTTTTAATACATTGAGATATAGTGCAGCAGTGGGAACGGGATTGATGAATGATAAGTTTTCTATCGACTTTAGATATTCTGCGATAGACTCTGATGGGTATATCGACCGAGCCTCATCTGATCTTTCTTCTTACTTTATTTCCGCAGTTAAGGTCGGACAGAAAAGTATGTTGAGACTAAATATGTTCTCAGGACATGAAGTTACTTATCAGTCATGGTATGGGAGCCCGATCCAGAAAGTAAATGGAGACGATGAGGGATTACTGATTCATTACAATAATAATCTGGGAAGCATTTATCAGACCACTACAGACTCTCTAAATTTATTCGGATCTGATAGACGCTATAATTACTACACATATGATAATCAGGTAGACGATTATACTCAGACGCATTATCAGTTGTTTTATGATCGGAACCTTTCTAATGATTGGGTCGTAAATTCTGCGTTGCATTATACAAGAGGACTTGGTTTTTTTGAAGAGTATAAAATAGATCAGTCATTTGCAGATTATAATTTACCGGATCAGACTAATGATGACGGAATGGTATTTTCTTCTTCTGATTTAATAAGACGTCGATGGTTAGATAATCATTTTATGGGTGGTCTTGCCAGTTTACAAAAGAAATTTGGAGAATCGATATTTATGACTGGGGCAGGTTTTAATACTTACATCGGAGATCATTATGGCCAGGTAGCTTGGGCAGCCGTAGATAGTAATATCGATAATGATGATCGTTATTATGATAATAGAGGAAACAAAACAGATTTTAATGCATTTGCAAAACTGGACTATAAATTAAACGATAGGCTTTCTATTTTCGGAGATGTACAACTAAGAAATATCACTTATGACATTATGGGCATAGATAATGATATGGTAAATCTTAATATCGATACATCTATGACTTTCGTCAATCCTAAATTAGGCCTAAATTATCAAATCAGTAACCAGCAATCTATCTATGCTTCATTGGCTGTAGCCAATAAAGAACCAGATAGAAATGATTTTGTGTCTAATTTTGTGCAATCCAGAACCGTAATGCATGAGACACTGTATGATTACGAAGCAGGGTGGAAAATGCAAACAGAGAAATTATCTCTCCAGGCTAATGCGTATTTTATGGATTATAAAAATCAGCTTGTGCTTACTGGTGAGCTAGATGATGTCGGGTCTAACTTGAGAACTAATGTGCCTTCAAGTTATAGAGCGGGTATAGAATTAACAGCCGCAATAAGTGTATTAGAGAATTTAATATGGAGTCCTAATTTTACCTTGTCAAGAAATAAAATTAAATCTTTTAATCAGGTGGTTTATGATTACACAAATGGTTTTGAGATTATTAATATTCCATTCGAAAATACAGATATTAGTTTTTCTCCAGCGGTGATCTCAGGAAGTAGCTTAAGATATAGGCCTATAAAAAATGGAGAAATAGAATGGCTTGCAAAATATGTAGGTAAGCAATATCTGGATAACACCTCTGATGATGCTAAATCTTTAGATGCATACTTTGTAAACGATTTGAGATTTTCTTACGATGTTGATTTGGCTTTCGCCAAATCAATGCGTTTCAGTTTACTGGTTAATAATGTTTTAAATACATTATACTCCGCAAATGGATATACCTATAGTTATATTTTTGGAGATACTATTTCAGAAGTATTCCTCTATCCACAAGCAGGTATAAATTTCTTACTGAATGCGGAAATAAGATTTTAAGTTTAGAAAAGGTCCTTAAAAGCTGACTAGAAATTGTAATCTAACTTTAACCAGAATTCTATAACTTGTTGCGAGTAGTCTCTTACATTTTTATTTAAATGGAACATGATTTCTCCACCAAAAACCCATTTGCCATATCCGCTCCGATAACCTGCTCCGATAAGAGGTTCTAGGAAATTAGCTCTGGTTTGTACACCAGATATCCGATCGTAAGAATAACTCTGCCACGCATATTCTGCTCTAAAATATATGGCATCCACAATTTTAAGCCTACCAAAAATTCCAGCCCCTAAGTCATGTAGATTAAATTCTTGACCGTTTATATTCGCAAAAAGATAATCCCATTTAACAAAGGCACCACCAGCTACTCTGTTATGAAATTTATACCCTACGGCAGGCTTGAGTGCTATATTAAATTGTGATGAGCCACCTCCTCCTAAAAAGGACGGATTTCCAAAACCGATTTCATAAACCATATTCTCAGAAAATGGTTTTGTTATTTCTTCTTTTGCTTCTTCTCGATCTCGAGATTTACGTCTTTTTTTACGCTGTGCCGTAGCATCTTCCACAAACATGATTAACATCACTACAACCATTAAATAAGAAAGAAACTTTTTCATATTTTAATATTTTTCAGAGGACAAATTATAATTTTTTTTAATAAGTATTAAATTTAGACTACAAACTTAGTCTTCTAAGCAACAAAACATTTAAAAATCTATTAATATTCTGTGACTATTCTCATATGTAAAACAGATAAGAATGTTAAATTTAGCATTCCCCAATGATGTTTAAGATATAATTAACTTCCTAATAACAATCAAAAGCTAATTCATGAAAGCATGTTTCTCTTATTTTTTACTTCTTCTTACTTTTTGTTTTAATTCATTATCTGCCCAATCTTCTCTCGAAGAGGAACTAGCAGAAAAATTCACCAAATATCAACTTACAGAATATAATACCTCTAGTCTATACCAGCGGGTAAGTGATAAGTCAAAATTCCACAATATCAAATTAACGATAGGAAACGAAGTTTTTGATTTAGAATTATGGGATAGTAACCTTAGAGCAAAAGGTTTCAAACTATTTGCATTAAGTCCAGATAAAAGAGAAGTAGAATCTAATCAACCTATAGCTTTAAAAGGTAAAGTAAATGGAGCAGAAATCTCTAATGTAAGGCTGACTGTAAATGATGGTTTTTTATACGGCTACATTAAATATGATGATAAAAGATTAAATATACAGCCAGCAAGATACATGGATAAGTCAGCAGACCGGAACATGGT
This sequence comes from uncultured Saprospiraceae bacterium, assembly GCA_938015805.1. Lineage (GTDB taxonomy): Bacteria > Bacteroidota > Bacteroidia > Chitinophagales > Saprospiraceae > JAHDHU01. Next base: position 12,761 of record CALLXF010000001.1, read on the forward strand.
GCTATCTTACTATGACACGGATATTATTCCAGACGAGGAGGAAGCAACATGCCAGTTACATAAGCATGAGGACTTTATAGAACAGTCTACTACTATCGATGAAAGTAATAAAATGATGGGTGACTGCTGGGAAGTAGAAATTGCATTAGCAGCGGATTGGTTAATGTTTGATACTTATGGAAGTATAGGTGCTGTAGAGAACCAGATCACGGGAGTACTTAACGATGTACAAGGAAATTATGATGATGAGTTTGCGGATGAGATATCTTACTTTAATACGGAAATTTTTGTATCCGACTGTAGTTCTTGCGATCCATGGACTTCATCCACAGACGCAGGAACATTATTAAATAGTTTTAGATCCTGGGGACCAGGGAATTTTGGTGGACATGATGTAGCTACGCTTTGGACAGATAGAGATTTTGATGGAGGAACAGTAGGAATAGCTTATGTAGGAGTTATATGTACGGGGTCTAGATATAATTGTTGTCAAGATTTTTCAAACAGTTCATGGCAGTTAAGAGTAGTGATGGCTCACGAGCTGGGTCATAATTGGGATTCTTTCCATGATGCCGCAGGTTCTGGTTTTATAATGGCCCCATCTGTAAATAATTCTAATACATGGTCTAGTACTTCTATAAATGATATAGAAAGTCATCTTGCCTCTAGAAGTTGTTTAACAAGTTGCACAGTAGGAGCACCACCTGTTGCAGATTTTACTTATGATATAACAGAGCAGTGTGCTATAGGAGAGGTAGAATTTACAGATATATCAGGAAGTAATCCTACTTCATGGTTTTGGACTTTCGAAGGTGGAACACCTTCTACATCTACTGATCAGAATCCTGTAGTTTCTTATGATAACGCAGGAACCTATGACGTAACTTTAGAAGTAGAAAATTCATTTGGGGATGATGAAATTACACTTACAGATGAGATAGAAATATTTGAATTACCAGATCCAGACTTTTTTACTCTTCCATCTGGACTAATTATTACTTTTGAAAATACAACACCGGGAGGTACAAATAATGACTACTTCTGGAATTTTGGAGATGGGAGTACATCTAACCAATTTAATCCAGTACATACCTATGCAGATGCAGGAGTTTATGATGTAAACTTAGAGGCCGAGAATGTTTGCGGTTCAGAATTTATCGTCATTCCGATATCAGTTTACGACGATCCATTTGCTGATTTCACTGCTAATACTACTTTTGGTTGTGCGACGATGACTGTAGAATTCGATGACCTTTCTACAGGTCTTATAGATTCTTGGTTATGGACTTTCCCGGGTGGAACTCCTGCTACATCGACTTTGGAAAATCCTACTGTAGAATATGCAACGGCGGGAGATTATGATGTAACACTAGAGGTAACTAATCCAGAAGGAACAGCAACATTAACTTTGGATGATTATATAGTAGTGCTAGATTTACCTACCTCTGATTTTAGCTACACTACTAATGGAGCAGAGGTGAGTTTTACAAATAACTCTAGTGGTGCTACTTCTTATATTTGGGATTTTGGAGATGGAAACACTTCAGGAGATACTAATCCTGTTCATACTTATGCTGGTTCGGGTACTTATACTGTAGAGTTGCTATCTGGAAATACATGTGGTTCCGTAACGAGTACACAGACTGTAATTATATCTCTAGAACCAGTAGCAACATTTTCTGCTCAGCAACCTCTATTAGGTTGTGCGACTTATACAGTGGATTATGTTGATGATTCTCCAGGTAATCCTACCTCTTGGTTATGGACTTTTGAGGGCGGAACTCCAGCTACTTCTACGGACCAAAATCCTACTGTAGAATATACAACAGCTGGGACTTTTGATGTAACCTTAGAAGTAACAAATGCTAACGGTTCTGACGAACTCACAGAGGATGATTACATAGTTATTAATGATGTTCCTCAGGTATCAGCATCTTATTCTACTAATGTGCTTACAGTAAGTTTTACTAGTAATATAGCAAATGCAAATTCCTTTATGTGGGATTTTGGAGATGGAAATACTTCTAATGATGCTAACCCTATACATACTTACGCATCAGAGGGTAATTACACAGCAACGCTTACTGCGAATAACTCATGTGGATCTGTAACGGAAACTTTAAATGTTGCATTGACAGAGATGCCTACAGCAGGATTTACGACTAGTGCAGCTACAGGATGTAAACCATTTACTGTGATGTACATGGATAATTCTAGTGATAATGTACAATCTTGGAATTGGACATTTGAAGGTGGTACACCATCTACATCTACAGATCAAAACCCTACGGTTACTTATAATGACGCCGGAACATTCGACGTAAGTCTTACAGTTACTAATGCCTCAGGAACAGATATGATTTCTGATGTAGATTATATCACAGTAGGAGAGGCTCCAGTAGCAGATTATGATTTTACAATAATTGGTAATCAAGTAGAACTAATAAACAATACAGCAGGAACTACAGCAGCTTGGACAGTATCTGACGGATCCTCATATGCGACAAACACAACGACACATACATTTGCTTCTAATGGTAATTTTACTATTACACTAGTAGTATCTAATGATTGTGGTTCTGATGAAGTTACATTTGACGTTTCAATCGCTGCTTATCCGGTAGCTGGGTTCGGGATAAATGGTAATGCAACTGGTTGTGTGCCATACACTGTAGACTTTACTAATAGTTCGGACGCAGGTAGTACTTATGCTTGGATTTTTGAAGGAGGATCACCAGCAACATCTACTGACGAAAATCCTTCTGTAACTTATAATACAGCAGGAGTGTATGATGTTACAATGACTGTTTCCAATCAATATGGAGATGATATGATGGTGATGACAGATGCTATTACTATAAATGACGTCCCGACTGGAATGTTTAGCTCGGCAGTTATGGGATCAGTTGTAGACTTTACAAGTTCGGTAAGCGGGGCGACTTCTTATTTATGGGACTTTGGAGATGGTAATTCTTCCACTTTACAAGACCCGAGTCATTCATACCAGAACCCGGATAATTATACAGTTACATTAAAAGTGAGTAATGACTGTGGTGATTTAGAATTAATAGAAGTTATAGATGTAAACTTTACGACTCCAGGTATTGGAGCCAGTTTTTCAGCTGACTTTGGTTGTGCTCCATTAGAAGTACAGATAACAGATATGAGTACAAACGATCCTACATCATGGGATTGGTCATTTCCGGGAGGGACGCCTGTTAGTTCGACAGACCAAAACCCGATCGTAACATATGATGCTCCAGGTACTTATTCTATTACTGCAGTAGTAGCAAATGTAGACGGTAGTTCTATGTTTACATTTACAGATGCGATTACAGTAATCGATATTCCTGTTGCAGATTTTAGTGTTGTAGAAAATGACGCAACAATAGATCTCACAAATACATCTGTAGGGGCGATTTCTTACGCTTGGGATTTTGGGGATAGTAATACGAGTAATGAAGAAAATCCATCTCATACTTATAGCACATCTGGTACGTATACCGTGACCTTAGAAGCTACTAATGAGTGTGGTACTACTACTACGACTATGGAGGTAACGGTAATCGTAAGTGGGGTAGAAGATCTTTTGACTGACGTCAATGTTTCTGTAGTTCCAAATCCAAATGATGGAAACTTTGTTATGACGTTTAATAAATCTTTAGAGCAAGAAGCTAGATATGAGATTATAGATATGCTGGGCCGAGTGATAAAAACTGGAGTAATAAAATCAGGATTAGATAAGCTCTCTATTATAGATTTAGAGGCAAGAGGAACTCATTTATTAAAACTACAAATAGATGATAAGTACTTAGTTAAAAAATTATTGATACTCTAATCCTATAAAAAAATACATTCATAAAAAGGCGATGCACGAATAGTACATCGCCTTTTCTATGTTATTATCACAAATCATTTTAACCTCAGTAAGATGTAAATTACCCATGGAAGTTTAAGCTAGGATATTTACAATTTATGATATCGTCTTATGATGGTAACAATGATTTAAGATCATGTAGGAGAACGTACACAATTCGAGCAAGCGGATGAGTGAGAATGTCTTCAGATTTAGTTTGCTTAAGGTAATATTTTTCACTGGGGGTTTTGCAACTTTCTACATTTACATCAATAATATTCTAGAGTAAAATGGAATTACCCTTAATTAGAGTAAATCAAAGACTTATTAACTAAGAAATATTGAATTTTAGCTTAAATAATTCTTATTTATCTTTCCTTTTTATCTATCAACCGTATTTAATTTTGATGGCACGTTTTTTTCCTAATTAAAAGGAAAAAGATTACCTTCAACGAGAAATCTGAGAGAAATCACCCATTGATCCTCTCTAGAACCATTTAAAGACAGGCGACTCTCGCGGAAAAAATACAATACATATAGGGAATTCCTATGTGTAAATTGTTGATGTATATATAACTAGTATGAAAAAAGCTTTACTTTTTGTTCTAATTTTTGGAATGAGCCCCATTTTCCTTTCTGCTCAAATGTTTGAAGATTTATGTTTAACTGCGGAAGGAAGCACTTCATTTGCCATGACAGAGGGCGTAACGGAGACTATAACAGCGGTAGCTGCACCCACTGATGATACCACATCAGACCCACTTTCGTGTACCGGGGTCGGTGTAGTTTCTGATATGTTTTTTCTCTTTAATGTCCCAGCTGATGGATTTTATGAAATGGTAATCGATGGAGCTGGAGTAGCTACTGGAATGTACTGTGCTACTTTTGGAGAAGATTGTGGATCGATGATGGATCTTGTAGAAAACCAAGATTTTAATCCTGCCATTACCACTACTTGTATGGAGTTTACGGCTGGGACTGATTATATCATAGGATTGCATGTAGAAGGGTCTGGAGCTGCTGATGTCCAATTTACTATAAATTCTGCAGAGCCATCTAATGATGTTTGTGATGCGGGTAATAATACAATGCTAGATAGTGGATCATTAGAAAATGGTACAACTTCTTGTGCTTCAGCTGATACGAATTTTGGATGTGTGTCTGATCACGTAGTTTATTATGATTATACTACAGGTGCTGACTATTCGGAGATTACAATAGAACTCGATACAGATGGTGCTAATAATGTAGGAATGTCTATATGGACTAACTGTTTAGGAACAGCATACGATGCTGGTGGATCTAGTGTAGAAGAATGTGATGCTAATACAGATATAGTTCTGGAATGTGTTCCACCTAATACAGATTTAATAATAGCTATCGGAAGTGCGGATGGTGACGAAGGAGATTTTGATTTAACCCTTACGGAATTAGGAAATCCTGTGTCTAATGATTTATGCGAGAATGCAACATCAGAGGGAACTCTTGCTGATGACTGTACCTTAACAAATATATCAGGTGATAATACTGATGCCTGTCCTGAGATAGGCTTATCTACTTGTAGTGGAGCTATTCCGCTTGCAGATAATCCTGTTACATGGCATGAGATTACTTTACCAATAAATACGGAAGAAGTTATACTAGAAGCCATAAATTCTGGGAATATAGAAATTACTTTGTTTTCTGACTGTCCAGATAATGGTGGAGGTACCACCGGTGGAACTACTTGTGTAAGTTCTGCACCTACCACCTTTACAGGGCTGACCGGAGGTAATACATATTACATTGCAGTGGTTTCAGAATCAGGGATGGAAGGAGCTTATGATTTTGATCTTTTGGCGGTAGAGCCTCCAGGAAATGATGATTGTGATTTTCCAGAAGGACTTAGTGGAAGCCCATTAACAGCTTCTAATGCATGTGCTACTACAGAAGGTGGAGAGCCTTTTGGTTCATGCGGAGGAGATGCTGATGATGCCACAGTGTGGTTTGAATATACAATAGGTAATGATGTACAAGATCTGACTATAAACCTTACTCAGAATGGAATTACATCTAATTATCTGATCGCTTATGATGAATGTAATGGAACAGTTTTAGGAGAAGATTGTAATGGATTGGAAGTTGTTATAGACTGTCCTGTTAATGGAGATATAATTCTAATACAGGTCGGAAGTGAATTTGATAATGCGGGAGAATTTGATATTAGTGTAACAGAAGGGACTGCAATTATTGCAAACGATATTTGTGATGCTCCTGTAGATGTTACGCCTACTGATGTATGTGTCTTTGAGACAATGTCTGTGACGACTACTGATATGTGTCCTGAAGTAGATGGTAGTGGTGATCCTAGTGATTTAGGTACATCTTGTAATTACAGCGATGATGCTACCTCCTGGTATTCTTTTACAACTACAGCTAGTACGACAGAGGTAGAATTTGACATGTTCACTAATGGCGGACAGATATCTGTTTTTGAAAATGATTGTCCTGTAACTACTGTTTTGGCTAACTGTATTTCAGGTAATACCACCATAACAGTTAACGGAGGAGATACCTATTTAATAGCTGCGACAATTGCAGGAACAGAAGGAGATTTTGATTTTGATATAAAATTTTTAGAAGCACCTGATAACGATGACTGTACAGATGCTGAGGTGATTGGAATGAACGGATCACTAGCAGCAGAATCAAATCTTTGTGCATCTACGGAATCGGGAGAATCATTTGGTTGCTCAGGAGCTACGGATGATGCTACGGTTTGGTATTCTTATGAGGTCACTACTGATATTCAGGAATTTACTGTAGACCTTACAGCTAATGGAATAGCTTCTAATTATTTAGTTGTTTACGATGGATGTGGAGGTACTTTAATAGAAGAAGATTGTGGCGGTACATCAGTAACTATAGATTGTCCAGTAAATGGTAATACGTATTGGATACAGGTAGGAAGTCTTCCTGATGATGCAGGAGAATTTGATCTATCTGTAACAGAAGGAGATGACAAAGAAGCAAACGATGAATGTGATGCACCTATAGATGTATCTCCTGTAGATGTTTGTGTATTTGAGACAATGACAGTTACGACTACGGATATGTGTCCTGAAGTAGATGCAAGTGGAAACCCTAGTGATTTAGGTACAGGTTGTAATTACAGTGATGATGCTACTTCTTGGTATTCGTTTACAACTTTAGCAAATACTACACAGGTAGAATTTGATAATTTCACTGGAGGTAACATTTCTGTTTTTGATGATGCCTGTCCAGTAGGTGCTCCATTAGCCGATTGTATAAATGGAAATACACTCATCACAGTAACAGGAAATACAACATACCTTATTGCTGCAACTATACCAGGATCAGAAGGAGATTTTGATTTTGATATTAAATTTATCGAGTCTCCTGATAATGATTTATGTGCGGATGCGGAGGTGTTATCTATAGGCAATACACTTACCGACGAGTCTACAGTTTGTGCTACAGCAGATGTAAATGGTCTATGTGATAATGCTGCAACAAGTACAGTATGGTACACATATACCGTTCCTGCAGGAGGCCACAACGAGCTAACAATAGATATAGAAAATTTTGGAGGAGTATCCGATGATTTTAATGTTTTTGCTATAAATGGAGACTGTAATTCTACGACACTCTGGAATCAAGCTGATGGTTCTACCGCTGACTATTGTGGTAATTCTGGTACGGAACTGATAACACTTTCCTGTTTAGTGGATGGAGATATAGTAACTATTGCGGTCGCATCGGATCCTACAAACGAAGGAACTTTTGATATCACAATTAACGACGAAACAGATAACCCAGATTATGATACGGCTTGTTTAGATAATGATTTATGTGCAGATGCAGATAATTCATTAGGAACTATAACTACAAATGATGCTAGCGGAGAAACATGTATAACAGATTGTAATACCTTGGCTTGTCCTGATGATGAGGTAGATGCTCTATGTGGTGGTACTTTATTTAATGCAGTTTTTTATGAATTTACGACAGATAATGATCCTTTATTGACGGATGGGACTCAAGTGTTTTTACAAGTGAATTTAAATGCATCTTGTCTAGCAAATCCCGCGATTGCAGTTTTAGAAGGGGCTTGCGGATCTTATAGTTCTTTTACACCTATCGGATGTCTTACAGGCGATGATTCTGGAAATGTAGATGTAACTAATGTAATTCAGCCTAATACGACTTATACTATAGTAGTAGGAACGACAGATAATGAAGGCTGTTCTAGTTTTGATATTTGTGTTCAGATTTCTACTGGATGTGCTAATGATGATTGTGTAGATGCGATTACGCTAGATGATGGAGTACAACTCGATACTCAGAATACGGGCTGTACGATGGATGCCACATCATATAATTGTGGTAATGTAGAAGAGAGCTCAGCTTGGTTTTCATTTACGATGCCTGCAGGAACGAGTACGATGACTATCGATATTAATGGTGGTGGTTTTTCTGTGCAAGTTTTTGATGGAACAAATGGATGTCCGCCAGGTACAGGTGATCTTTTGCCTGAAGGCGAATTTTGTCTTTTTACTGGATCTGAGGAAATATCTTGTTTACAAGAGGATACAGAATATTTTATCCAAGTATCTACAACCATGGGTTCAGAAGTAATGTTTGATATTACCGTTACAGCATCACCCCCTACAAATGCTAATGATGTTTGTACAGCGGCAGAGGCAGTAGCAAATGGCCCAGATTGTGAATGGTTTGAGCTTTGTTTTGACTTAGAAAAAGCCTGTCCAGAGGCACAAAATTATGGAACCGCATGTACTTTCGATGAGGACCCTGTAGTTTGGTATACGATTACATTACCATCAAATGCCAATGGTATTGAATTCCAAAATTTTGATGATGCCGGATCTTATGGAGCTATGTTTGATAATGATTGCCC
>CALLXF010000002.1 GCA_938015805.1 uncultured Saprospiraceae bacterium
TCCCAATCTATAACTAATCCGCCAGCAAGACTCTGAGCGATTTCTTTTCCATATAAATGCTCGCATAAATATAGAGCCGCTTCAAAAGATTTTGCTCCACCCGCTGAAGTGATATATTTTTTATCGTGCACAAATAAGACATCAGATATTACGTTTAGCTGAGGAAACATTTTTTTATATTTTGGGATATCAGATGGAAAAGTAGTACTGGCTACATCGTTTAGTAATCCGGCTTTCGCCAATACAAATGCTCCATCACAATGAGAGGTGACAAACTGAGCATCAGCTCCCACTTTTTTAACCCAATCTATCATTTCTGCATTCTTTAAATCAGTATCTAAATGATGTTCTGCACTAGGCACCACTAAAATGTCAATAGATGGAATATCATCTGATCGATATGAGAAATCTGGAAGCATCCTTAATCCTTCAAAACTAGTGACTACCTCCAAAGATGAGGCAACTGTAAAAACATTCATCGGCTTAATACCCTTTCTAAATTTTGTATGCTGGAAAATATCGTAAGGAGCTGTCAACTCTGTATTATAAACACCATCCATAATCAGAATTCCGACATTGTATGCATCTGGCATTAAAGTAACTGATGATTTGTTTTTAGCATCACCGTGACCCTCAATAAGATCGTTTTTTATAACCTGCTCTTTATTATTCTGGCAAGAGCTTAGAATTAAAAAAGCGAATAATATAACTAGTGATTTTTTCATAAATAAACATTGTCAAACGAAAGTAATAAATGTCGTGGTGAGCAACTAGGATACATCAGCAGATATCATAATAGGGGTTTTAATTATTTAAAGCTTAATAGAATTAGTAATCATGATTTTTACACAAAATCTAATTACAGAATCTCTATTAATAAAATATTTACTGAGGGTCATAGCAATATAGAAATGAGGAAATCACTTTTAACAACGCTGCCATCACAAATAGAAATAAAGTTTTTTTCATTATAACCAAAACGAGAGCTAATAAAGATTAGTTCTCGTTTATTTTTTGATGACACTTAAGTATCCTAGCTTTACCTTGCATATCTTCTATTAACTGGCAGTCATATGTGTCACTAAAAATAGCCAATGTTTCTTCAGCATTAAATTCGTTTAACTCTAAAAAAATCACCCCTGTTTTGCTTAAATGATCTGATGCAAAATCCTTTATCTTTTTGTAAAACACCAGAGGATCTCCAGCTGTAAACAATGCTATCGATGGCTCATGCCTAACTGTACTAACACTCATTTTTGATTTCTCAACAGGAGAAATGTAAGGAGGGTTACTAATTATTACATCATAGACCTCTAAACTGCCCCACTGCTTAGAATCGAGAAAATCTAATTGTTTAAACTGTATGTCTGCCTTATGGTCTAGAGCATTTTTCTGGGCTACCTCAATAGCGGCTGCAGATACATCTATGGCAGTGATCGTAGACTGATCACATTTAGTTTTTAGGGTTATCGGAATGCATCCTGAACCCGTACCGATATCTAAAATCTGTAAAGTCGAGCACTGTACATATTGTATTACTTTATAAATCAGTTCTTCTGTCTCAGGTCTAGGAATTAGTACATCCGGATTTACATAAAATCTAAGTCCAAAAAAATGCGCCATCTCAGTAATATATTGTACTGGGACATCCTCTTTAAATGCCTTAATTATTTGCTTAGCAAGCGGCTCTGATAATGACTCTACTCCTTCCAGACTATATATCTTAGGGTGATCCATACGCAACGCTTTGAGAATATTAGCTATTTCTCTAGGTGGCTGATTTTTATCTTTTAGTATATTCTCAACATGCTGTAGTAAATTTTGTACTGTCATAATTTAAGTCGTGTTTAGGATTATATTCTATTGAGAACTACAGGGTAATTAAAAAAGTTATAATAGGCATTCTTCTTAGTACGTGTCCATAGGTCTTTGTTCTTTTGGTTTTTTAGATCACTATAATAAGATGGAGTCCGTACCTCTCTAAACTCATATTTTAATTCTTTAGAAAGGCTGTGGATATTTTTAAAAATCAGCTCTTCTTTTTTAAGCGTATTAGGTGCGACATGGATAGTTTTACAAGCGTAAATAATTATCTCCCGATCTTTTTTAGAAAGCGTACTAAACTTACCGACACTGCCTTTTGAGACAGGAGCTGTCTCGTCATAAGTCCATCCTTTAATTTTTGTAGGATCATCACTAAATGACTGGTTAGAAGGTAATAACATGTTAGGCTCAAAATCAATGTCCAGATGATTACACAGAGCTGTAATTTCTTGTTCGGGATTTTCAACTAAACTTTCGTAACTCAATTGGGTAAACGCAGGACTATTTTTACTACGTAAAGCAAAATTTGTATTGAGTAAATAAATACAAGTTGCTTGATAATGAGAAAACCCTCTACCTACTAATGATGCTATAGTGTCATAAGGATTTCGATAAATATGGATGAGTTTTCCCTTAGGAAAGAGCGTTAAAAATTGGCGAAAGCCATAAGCATTACCAGGAGTTTTTTCTAACCACAGATCTGACTTTTCTTTAGTGACATGTTGGAAATATTTTAATACAAAGCTTTTAAAATTTGGTGAGGTGTCTATCATTCGCGTAAGCAAATCCTCAGTAACCTTAAACTCTTCCTTAGTCAACTCGAAGCCTCGGAAAATATGCCAACTCTTAGATCGCAGTCCACGCCATCCTTTTTTTAAAATCGCTTTTTTATGCACTTCCCAGTCATCATATAATTCTGGCTTACAAAATAATGATGATTCTGGTCCACAAAAAACGTGACTATGTCTATTTAATATCTGTCTAAGCAATGAGCTTCCGGTACTGCCTGATCCTCCTATTAAACCTGCCATTTGTTAGTTATTGGCTATATTATTGTACAAAATAGTTTATGAAAAAATTAGAAGTAAAGGTAGCATTAAAGATTTATGATCACATTACAGAACTGGAGCAATCGATCCAAGAAATAATGAAGCAGGCCACATTGCAATTAGATCACTCTTATGCTCCATACTCTAACTTTTATGTAGGAGCAGCCGCTCTATTATCTAATGGTAAAATCCATACAGGTTGTAACCAAGAAAATGCCTCCTATCCACTATGCATGTGTGCGGAGCGAGTGGCTTTATATAGTGCAGGTTCTGTAGATCCTAAAGTCAATATAGAGTCGATAGCGATCATTGCAAAAAACCCAAAGAAAGAAATAGACAGACCGATCTCACCATGTGGTGCCTGCCGTCAAGTAATCTTAGAATTCCAAAACAAACAACAGTCTCCTATCAAAATTTATCTCAAAGCTGACAGTCCTAATATTTACGAATTCGAATCTGCAAAGGACCTATTACCTTTTTCTTTTGATGGATCTTTTCTGTAATAGCACAAATGGTATTAACTCTTAGGCCCAGAAATATATTTTACAAAAGCTCTAAAGTCTGCTGGCGTATCGATACTTATGGTTTTTCCTCTGACCTTGGCTAGATGTATATTAAAACCATTTTCTAACCATCGAAGTTGCTCTAGGCCCTCATGCTTTTCTAATGGGCTCTGTTTTAATTTTGAAAGTCTCGTAAGTGTTTTTCTCTTGAACGCATATAGTCCCAGATGATGTAAATAATCTTTAGGGCTGATCGTTCCTCGAGAATAAGGAATTACAGAACGACTAAAGTAAATCGCTTTTTCTTTATCTGCTAGGATGACCTTTACATTATTAGGATCAAGGATATCTTTAGTATTTTCAAAAGGAGTACATAAAGTTGCTATCTCGACCTCTTTACGACGGATCAAATCGATAATCGATTTTAAATGAGACTTACGGATCAGCGGCTCATCTCCCTGAACATTAACAACGATATCAGTTTTAATTTTCTCAGAGACCTCGGCGATCCTATCCGTACCGCTTTTATGAGACTTGGCAGTCATCATTACCTCCGCCCCAAAAGACTCTGCCTCCACTAATATGCGTTTACTATCAGTAGCGATGATTACGCGATCAAAAAGCTTAGAATTGTGGACTTTCTCAAAGACGTACTGGAGTATCGTTTTGTCCTTTACTCGGATAAGTAGTTTTTCTGGGAGTCGATCTGATTTTAATCTAGCAGGTATTATTGCAGTAATCTTCATCTATTGATTAACATATTATGAATAATAGTAATATATTTGTAATTCATTTACAGCACTATGAAGCAAATAACCTTCATTATTATCTTTATTTTGGGCTTAGGAACTTTTTCCTATAGCCAATCCACATTTTTTACTTCCTCGGATTCTATAGAGATCAAAGGTAGTGATGTACTCGGATTACATTACGTGCACAAACTTAAGGCGAAACAAACGATTTATAGTTTAGGAAAGTTTTTTAACAGATCTGTAAATGAGATTTTACAATATAATGTAAAACAGCGAGATCATATTTTTAGTATAAACGAAGAGATTTTAGTTGCATTCGATGCTACTGTACTACTAACTGATGTGGATTCTCCCCTCTTTTTACATACGCCTATGCTTACAGTTTATTACGTCGTGCAACCTAGCGATAATTTATATAGAATCTCTAGAGAGTATTTTCCTCAGCAGATGGACCACCTGATGACAAATAACGGTCTGAGAAGTTTTAATCTAGATGTCGGTCAAAAACTGATCGTTGGATGGATTCCTCTTCCTATAGGCTCAGGAAAACCAAGGCAATATAAACATAATCCTAACACAGAAATCTTATCAGTGGCCTCGATCTCACAACTAGATCATATACTCACAAGTCAAGATGCAATCCAAAAAATAAAAACAGCTACTATAGTCGTAGAATCTTCTCAAAAGACGGATGAGTCTATTGATAATGAACTCAAGCTCGTAAAAATATTATCTCAGATTGATGAGTCATCTTCCACAAGCACAGCATTAAATCCTGAAAGGATGGGCGACCTTACGGCGAATGAAGAATTAGCCAAAGCGGAGGAAGAATCTAAAGAAAAAGAACTAATCCCTCTTCCTAATTTAAAAAGTAATTCTGGAATTGCGATATGGGATAATCAGATAAAAGACGATCACAACTTATTTGTTTTACACAAGTCGGCAAAAGTAAATTCAATCATCGAATTACACTACCCCTTACTTAATACCAGTATTAAGGCCAAGGTCGTCGGAAATATACCCAAAGGAATTTATCCGAGAGAGGTCGATGTCATTATATCTCCAAAGGTCGCCAAAACTTTAGGTGTACTCGATAGACGGTTCCAATTAGATATGAAATATTACCGCTAGTTTCCATCCTTAAAGTTAAGTTTATCTACCTTCGTAGTCCAAAGTAGAATTATGGATTACAAAGAAAACATTCTCGAAACTATAGGTAATACACCTATGGTAAAATTAAATGCTACAGTTACAGATGTTCCAGCATTAGTCCTAGGAAAAGTAGAAACATTTAACCCAGGTAACTCTATCAAAGATCGTATGGCTCTAAAAATGGTAGAAGATGCTGAGAAAGAAGGCAGAATAAAACCTGGTGGCACGTTTATAGAATGTACCTCTGGTAATACAGGAATGGGTATCGCATTAGCTGCCGCTGTAAAGGGATACAAATGTATTTTTACGACTAGCGATAAACAGTCCAAAGAGAAAATGGATATTCTTAAGGCAGTGGGAGCTGAGGTTATTGTTTGCCCTACTAATGTAACTCCGGATGATCCGCGGTCATACTACTCCGTTGCAGAAAAACTGAGTAAAGAAATTCCTAATTCGGCTTGGTTAAATCAATATGATAATCTCTCTAACCGTACTGCTCACTACGAGTCTACTGGACCGGAAATATGGAAGCAGACAGATGGTAAGGTAACACATATCGTAGTCGGTGTCGGAACTGGAGGTACTATCTCTGGTGTAGCAAAATATTTAAAAGAACAAAACCCCAATATTAAGATCTGGGGAATCGATACTTATGGCTCGGTATTTAAAAAATTCCATGAGACAGGAGAATTTGATGAAAAAGAAATATATCCTTACATCACAGAAGGAATCGGAGAAGATATCCTTCCTAAAAATGTAGATTTTAGTCTGATCGATCATTTTGAAAAGGTCTCAGATAAAGACGGTGCTGTTTATGCGAGAAGGCTTGCTAGAGAGGAAGGTATTTTATTAGGTTATAGTGCGGGATCGGCAGTTGCCGGTCTTGTCCAACTTAAAGATAAACTCACAAAAGATGACGTCGTTGTCGTTATATTCCATGATCACGGTAGTCGTTATGTAGGAAAAATTTACAACGATGAATGGATGCGTGAAAGAGGATTTTTAGATACTGAGATTAAAATTAAAGACCTGATCGAAGGTAAAAAAGATGTGCATTTTATCTCTGCTACTAAATCACAATCTGTAAAAGATGTCCTCACCATTATGAAAGACAACGATATTTCTCAAATGCCCGTAATGGAAGAAGAGGAAATAGTGGGCTCTATCACGGAACGATCTTTACTAAATCATATCCTAGGAGGCGAAGGAAAAGGGCCAGAAGATTCTATATCAGATATCGTAGGCACTCCATTTCCTACAGTAGAAATCGACACTGCACTCAATAAATTAAATCGTTACATCAGTAGAGAAAACCCTGCTGTTATTGCTAAAGATATGACAGGTAGAATGCATGTCATTACACAATACGATATTATACAGGCTTTATAGACTTGAGATTATAGACTTTAACTATTAGATAGCTTGATTAGAAGATCGTAAATTACTGGAAAGTAAGTTTTACGTATTTTAGATTTTATCTTATTCTGCTGATTTTTCTTCTACTTTGATCTGCTTTAGATCTAGTATCCTTTTAATGACTCTTAGTTTATGAGAGTACTTCCTGATTTCCTGATTATAAATCCCAAAATGATCCAGCTTATCTATACGTACTTGTCCAGATGCATGGATGATTTTCTGATCGTCTAATACGATTCCTACATGGATAATTTCCCCACTCTTATTTTCAAAAAATGCAAGATCACCTAGACGAGCTTCCTCTATAAAAGCTATGGTATCTCCATGATCAACTTGCTTATTAGAGTCTCTAGGCAAGGCATAACCGCACATTTTATAAACGATCTGAGTATACCCACTGCAGTCGATCCCAAAAGGGCTACGACCACCCCACAGATAAGGAGCATACAAAAATTTCTTAATGATTTTTATAAAAATATCTGTTGTAATAACGGTTTGCTGAGGGTCGATCACTTGTCCATAATAGACAAACTTTTTCCCAAACAAGGAGAAAGATATTCCATCAAAACCTGGTAATGTAGAACCTAGTAAAATAGACTGAGACCTATTATCCGAAAGGATCGAATTTTGAACTTCTAGGGCGTACTGTCCATTAGCAGAGAGGGCTTTATGATTCTTAGTGGTTAACCTAACAATTTGTTTAGGATCGATCCACCCTGGATAATCATCCCATAAACATTTTATAGATAACCAGTTTTTTCCTTTCTTTTGAATAATCTCTACTTGTTCGCCAAAAAGCATTTGAGATACGATCTCTGACCGATCATCTGGCTTACGCCGAATGGGTGCCACACTGACCATACATATACCGTACGGGTATTCTTCTATAGTTTTCTTTTTACGCTTTGCCACAGTGATGCAAAAGTAGTGAAAAAGGGATATCTCAGTGTAAAAATGTAAACAATCAGACTCAATTGATTATTCATGCATATGGGCAAGAAAAGAGATTACCAATTTCTTGATGATCTCTTAAATCAGAAACCTTCTTCAAGCTTATACCCACACCCTATTACTCTATCACAATCATTTTCTTAGTTTCTTTGAAGTCTCCACTTTCCAACTGATAGTAAAAGACCCCTCTTGCTGGTAAATCACTCGTATTTATAGATAGTGTATTATATCCTTGTTCGTAATCATTTACGATACGTTGGATTACTTTTCCTGTTACAGTATAGATAGTTATAGTAGCTGTATTTGCTTCTGGTAGTGTAAAACCTATTTGTGTTTCTAGATTGTAGGGATTGGGTTCGTTTTGATATAGTTTATATCCTTTTACTAGAGATGGATCACCATTGGTTCTTGTGTTTAGCTCTACATTTGCTATGGCTAATGTTTCTCCTATATACGCCTCTGCCGTTGTGATTGTACTATTAATATCTATCATTGCACTAAGTTTACCGGATTTATTAGCAGTGATTTCTATAGTAAATAGTACCTCATTCGCGGAAGCGTTTATCGCCTTAGGATCATCAACACTCATCGTTATTACATTATCTAGCAAAGCAAAATTTGCATCTGTAATATTTATAGTTCCACCTTTTAGATTTACCGCTGTTAGACCCTCTAAACTTATGGTCATCTGGAAGCCGTAAATATTTTTAAAATTGCTACTCATAAAGCTGATAGATGTGGTCTCTCCTTTTTCTAGCTCTCTATCCACAAACTCTAATGATAGCGTTTCTACAGATCGGTTTTGTGTTGTTCTTGTATCTAGATCAGAAGTGTAACTCCCGTTTATATCCCCTATTTTTACACCTATAAAATCTCCATTTATCGTATCAGTAGACAAGTTACTTACGACTAATTGTTCTTTACAATCCCATAGATTTTCCATGGTCAAGTTCTGTGCTGCATTTATAAACCTCCATGAGTTATTTGCAGGTAGCGTTTTATAAACACCTAAAATAAGTTTACGTAAATGGACTAGATCTACAGCTGAGATATGACCTGACTTATTTATGTCAGCAGCGATCATTTTATATGGAGAATCTATAGCTTGCTCGCCGATAATATGTTTTTTTATTAGTAACAGGTCTAGTGTGCTGACACCTTCCATATAGTTATCGTTACTAGATGGATTTATACTGTAATCTAAGGCAAGTGTATTATAGTAAAAAGAATAATCGCCTACACTATCGGTTAAGTAAGTCATCGGATAATTTATTACTCCGTCAGAATGGATGGTAACATTGACGGAAGTCACCTCTTCTCCCTCTTCTGTTCTTATTTTACCCGTAATCGGAATACCTCCCGCACCACAGTTACTAAGTGTCAGACTAACATTACAAAACTCGACATTAGGTGTACAGGCGTCATCCCATACATAAACAGGAAGCTGTATTATCCCGTCACCATCGGGGTCATCTCCACAGGTAAATGTCCGATTAGGCTGGTACACGTTATCACTAAAAGAAAACAACAAATGAGCTTGCTCCGTACAATTATCCGTTGCTCCCAAATTAAAATCACTAGCCCATAATTCCACCTCTCCATTTACCATTACGGCCGAACTAACAGATATACAATAAGGTGTAGGTGCTTTTTTATCGACAACCATAAAGGTCTCTGTACAAGAAGCAAAATTATTACAACCATCATTTACGCTCCATTTTACAGTATGATTATTACAACTGTTGTCTATCAGTTCTGGAATATTTATAGTTACGTCTGTATCCTTAGGTAAGTAATAAATGCCATCTAAATCATCATCTCTATCTTCTCTAAAATTCTCATCTGCTCCCTCAGCAAAACTCCATGTATAATCTACGGTTCCATCTCCCCACAGATCTACTTCCGCCTTCCACTCTAACCAGTCACTCGAGCAATTACTATCTCCATCGACTGCAGATTTTGTGAGGCTTACGCCAATATTACATTCCGTATTAGTAATACCAAACATCTGATCAGTACAAGTTATTATAGGAGGTGTATCATCTAAAACTGTCAGATAGGTATTATGGGTAACGGTCTCATCCGTACACCAGTTTACAACGGTATAGGTTCGTATTACTTTATAACAAGCATCCTCCTCAAAGTACAACTCTAGATCTTTACTTGTCCAAGCAACTAAATCACACAAGCCTTCTCCCCATTGAGGTTTTACTGGTGACGTTACTTCATCTACACAATCTAAGGACACATCGTTTTGAAAATTAATATTATTAGGATCCCATGGAGAAGCCGCTTGGGTAATAGTGATTTCTTGGGTACAACATTTAGGATTGTCACCATATTTTACGCACCATTCTATTTCGATTACTCCTACTCCACATCCATTAGTTAAATCGTTTATATCCGCCTCTACTTCTTTATTACCCGCTGTTGCCGCACCTGTGTTAGTACTTATCAAATTACCATACTCATCATACTGTCCCCACTCCCATCCACATTCGATCTCAAAATCTGCGGGACAATTGATAGATACTACAGCTTTATCCTCTTCCCATTTATTATGGAAAGAATCAGCCTTAAGCTGATAACTAAATAATATAAGACTTAAAATTATAGCAAATTTAACTTTCATAGGATGGTACCTTGATTAGATCAATAGTTGATTAATAATATCGGATAGAAAGAGCAGCGATTATAAAAATATAAAAAACATATATATAAAATTTGATTTTGACGAATTATATATTTTATCTCTAGTAGAGGACTTTAATATTTTAAGGCCTAGTATGACATTACTAATCGTATAGACTACATTATTATATTTTCTACAACCGAACTAATAAAAAAAATGGAGCTGTTATGATAAGGATTAATTTAAGATAAGTTGACACCAAAAGCCTTTATGATTTTCTTCCTTAAATGTAGCTTGTATTTGTTTTGTTAATAGCTGGACTAGCTTATTTCCGAATATATTTTTTGCAGAGTTATTACCGACACCATTATCCTGAATCTCTATTACATATTGTTCTGATAAATTCTTGGTCATAGAAATGATAATCTCCCCTTTATCTCTATTTACAAAAGCAAATTCAAAGGCATTAGTCAGTAGTTCGTTGAGGATAAGGCCGATAGGAATTGCAGTATCTATATCCAGCTCTACAGATTCCATTTTTATCACGATGTCTACATCCTTATCTCCTCCATGTACCTGCTTTAAATTATCTACTAAACTTTTAATATACTCCTTCATTTCTATACCGGCAAGATTACTTCGCTGATATAGATTTTTGTGGATTAGAGCCATAGACTCTATTCGGTACTGACCTTTTTTTATGGCTTCTTTTGCTTCTACATCTTTCATTTTTATGGACTGCAGATATAGAATACTAGAGATCGTTTGTAAATTATTTTTTACTCGGTGGTGGATCTCCTTAAGTAACAGTTGTATTTCTAGATTCTTGCTTTCGATATTTTTATTCTCTTTTATGAGACGTTCCTGATACTTATAAATCAGAGTACTAATGGCATAAAAGAAAGAAAGAAAAGCAACTGAGCCTATTAAGTATTCGTGTAAAAAAATAGAGGTAGGAAGAATTATTAAAATATTAGCACTTACGCCTACTAGACAAGCGACTAAAACAGCTGTCCTGTAGCGAATAAAAAAAAGCATGAGGATGAGAATCATATTCAATATAAATATCACATACCCAGGATTTAAAATCTGTAAATAACCAGCAACATATAAACCTATATACATTAATGTAAAAGTGATCGATATGGTGGAGTCTAATTCGAGACGAGGTAAAATAAAAAGGCCTAATAGGGAAACCGATACAATAGGAATACCGATAGTCAAAAACTTAGATGCATTATCTAAAATCGTAAAATTATAAAATATACTACATCCGATAAAAATAATAGTACAGATAAAAACATACCTTAAAATCTGATATCGCAGATGATCTAGATTTCGATATCTCGATATTAGGGAGAAACTTACTAGTGACTGAAAAACATTTTTCATATCAGGCATGATTTAGTAAGGTAACATGATGACAAACGATAAGTATATATGATTACTAACATTAATTTTTAGCTTTTACGTTTGTGACCCTACACCAATAACCATTTTCGATACCATCACTAAAAGTTGCATCTAATTGCTTAGTTAATAAATTGATCAATTGCGAACCAAAGCCCTCTTTAAAGTCCTTCCTTCCTGTACCGGAATCTTTTACGATCAAAGAAAAACTAGAAGATGTATTCATATTAAATTTAACCTCTAACTGCCCCGTCTCACTATTTTTATAAGCATACTTAAAAGCGTTAGTAATTAGTTCGTTCATAATAAGGCCAATAGGTATTGCCGTGTCAATATCAAGCTCTTGTGCTTGTACATCTATATTGACTTTTATATTTTTATCATAACTATAGGCATCCATTAAATTATCTACTAGACTGGTTAGGTAATCATTCATATCTATATTATTATGACTTCCCTTGAGATATAGATTCTTATGTATGAGAGCCATAGATTCTACCCTTTGCTGACTCTTTACAATAGCGTCTTTTGCTTCTTTATCTGAGATATAACTGGACTGTAAATAGAGCAAACTGGAGATCGTCTGTAGGTTATTATTTACTCTAAAATGAATCTCTTTTAGCAGCAAATTAATATTATCATTTTTGGTCTGACTAATTTTATACTCCTTAACTAATTGATCTTGAAAACTATAGATTAATGTGCTGATCGAATAAAATAAAATTAAAAAAATAACTGAGGCGAAAAGATATTCTATAACAAGCCAATCGGTAGACCAAATAATACAAATATTTGCAATTACGCATAAAACATATGAGACCAATACAACGGGACGATATTTTACGAAGAACATCGCCAGAACTAAAATGCTATTTAAAAATAGAATTACAATATTAGGTTCCATCAGACCTAAATAACCAGGAACATATACTCCTAAATATATCAGGGCAAAGACAATACCTGCCGTAACATCAAGTTTAAGACGTGATAAGAAAAAATAACCCATAGCGGCAATTGCGATAATGGGTATTGTAATCGCGTAAGTCTTAGACATATCCCGATCGTAAATTGCATATACTACACCGATTAGTCCGCAGGTAATCGTAAAAAGGAATACAAATTTTAAAATTTGATACCGTAATTGATCTAAGTCAGGATATTTGGAAACAACGAATGAATCTCTAATACTATGAAGTAGATTTTTCATTTATTGATTACTATGGCTAAAAGGAAAATTTGGGAAGTATGAATCATAAATTTATTAATGGCAATCCGTTATTTTTAAACATTGTAATCTCTGACAGATATCATTTATAAAGCTAAACCAGATTAAGTTTTCTAGTAAGTTCATCTTTATAAGATTTGCTTATCGCCAATGATTTCCCAGCAATGAAAACATAATTATCATTTAATTCGTCAATGGCTTTAATATTTACGGAATGAGATCTGTGGATTCTAACAAAATTTGTGTTTTTCATTTTACCTTCAAACTTTGCAAGAGGAATAGATAATGTAAATGATTTTTCTTTAGTTGTTATTTTACAATAATTACGGTCTGCTTCTACAAAGAGAATGTCGTCCAAATTTAGCTTGATCATTCTATTTTTATCACGAACAAAAATTCTATCTGCTAGCATTTCTCCATCATCGATATTGTCCTGACTTTGCTCTTGGATAAAATCCCTCTTGGATATAACAAGTTCTAAAGTTCTGGTAAGGTCTTCATTTTTAAAAGGCTTACTGATAAATCCAGCTGGGTATGTATCTTTAGCTCTATCAAAAGTAGTAGTATCAACATTCGCCGTAAGGAAAATAACTGGGATCGTGTGCTTTTGCATAACTAATCTTGCCGTCTCTACACCATCCAGGTCTCCAGCTAAATTTATATCCATTAGTATTACATCGACAGGATTATTATCTATAAAAGACACAACGGACTCTCCTTTAGAAAGCGTCTCTGCAACAGTGTAACCGGACTCGGTAAGAAGTGCACTTATATGAGCCGCGATAATAAAATCATCTTCGACAACAAGAATATTTACTGGCTTCATTTCTAATGGTCTGATTAAAATAATTCAAAGTCTCCCCTCCAAAATACATTAGATAATAGAAAAGTTAAACAGCATATGTAAATTATTTTAAGTTATTCCATAAAATCATCTGTACTAATTCATTTAGGAGACATAAATGATAGGCGGATTAGTTAAAGCTTATATACTAATGCTTACTCATGTTTTACACGTTGCATTACCATCTGGATATTACGAGTGAGCTCTTTTAATTTAAATGGTTTACGCATAAATGCATAAGGAGCAGCAAGTATAGATTTTTTGAATGTCAGATCGTCAGCATTGGCCGTTAAAAATATAACGGGTATTTTATGAATGCTCAAAATCAATTTTGCCGTTTCTATTCCATCTAGCTCACCAGCAAGTTGTATATCCATAATAACTAGATCCACTTCTGTTCTGGAAAGAAACGCTAAAGCGTCTTCCCCCTTTGTAATCATATCTATAACTGCATAACCATGTTCCTCTAGCTTACGCGAAATATGTTCCCCTATGATAAGTTCGTCCTCGACAAGAAGGATTTTAGTACGCTCGCTATCCCTCATAATGTTATTCATTAATTATGGCTAATGGTAAAGTACCTATTGTATATTACTAAAACTTTGTAAAAGCATCACATCTATTTTAAGACCTCTAAACATCCATAAAATCAATCATATATACATATCTCAATGTCCCAATGATATAATTCTATACCCGAATAGTTCTCCTGACTGTCCGGCATTTAAGGAACAAGAATTTTGATCTTAGATTTAAAAACGTATATACTTAATATTGTCTGTTTTATACCATCACTCCCTCCATTAAACTCATTTCTGCTTCGGACAAGAATTCGATCTATTCGGACATTATAGATCACCCTTGGGTAGTTTGCTCTAGGTATCATTAGTTCTATGCTTCACCTTTAATGCATCAACTTACCAAAAAAGATGCCGTTTAGGCACTAAAAATTATGAACAACAATTTTATCGCTTTTCTAAAAATCCAATTCTTAAGCACAGTGACAAAAACAGTAAACATCATTAAAATCAAATCATTAATTCGTTTTTGTTTTTCTGCAATGCTTTACCTGACTATTTTGTCCTGTTTAAGCTGTGGCCAATTACAAATCCTAGCTATTAATGAAATTCTCGAAAGTGATCATATTGATCAATACGATTTACTGGAGGGTGATTGGGTACTGACTGGATACAATGCATTTTTGCCTATCGAGGAAAAAGAAAAAACACCGGATTTCTCAAAATTAGAGGTGATTTACTCGATGAATCCAAGAAAACATGAATTGATCGTACAAAGGGAAGATGATAAAATGGAGCATGATTTCTCCTTGCCTTCCGGCGAATATATGATCTATGCTGATCGCAATCTAATCAAGATAAAAAGAAAACTTTTCAAGTATCATATTGAGGAAAATCTACTAACACTGGATTCTAATTATGACCCAGATCTCGGACCTGATGATATTATTTACGTGTTTAAAAAAATCAATACGTGATTTAACACTGCGTTATGGAAGGCCTTATATTTTGAAGCCGAAAGAATCAATTGTGGTAATAAAAACTTTACAATTTGACATTTAGATCAAACCTTATTCTTTGACCTGTTTCTTTAAACAGACCTGTTTCTATTAATTGATTTACGAGATAGTATTTAGCTATAAGGTTAGCCTTTTTACTAATACCCACTCCTGCGACAAGTTCTATTCCCTTAAGGTTTGTTAATCTTCCGTCAGGAGAATTAAATTCAGAGTAATCCCATCTCGCCCAATCATTCTGAGCCATATAATCTAAGGCTGCGTATCTTTGAAGAACGGTGTATGTTATTTTGACCTTGTAATCTTTAGCCTTTCTTAAAGTACCATATTGAATTCCAACGGAGTATCCTGTTTTTTGATCCTTAAAATCATTAGGTACATTATCGTTAGATTCATAATTATTCAAGTTATGATAGATATCAAAATCAACAAGTAGTTTATTAGATTTTAATAACTGGAGTTTAGACCCAAAATGAAAAATAGAATAATCGATATTAAATGAAGGATACCCATCAGGTACATTTGGGATATTACGTAATAAGTAAAAGGACGGAAATATTACAAGCTTTGGATTGTCGAAATAAATAGATGTTTGTATACCCTGAAAATAGGCATCTTTTAAAAACGACTTCCCATTTGATGATAAAATATAATGACCTCCCTTTACGGATATTTTTACGATGGATTCTAGATCTAAATTAAAATCTTGTTCCAAATAAATTCCTTCTGGAAAAACATTATCACTCCAAAACAATTCATTGTTTTTTATAAATGAATAATCATTTTTACCAAGCCAAAATTTTAAGTTTTTATAAGTTCCTTGGAAATAAATTTTCTCGAAACCTAAGGGCAATGTCCCAAATTCTTTAAACCCCCTACCGAGTGTTAGTTGAGGATCTTGCTGTTTGTTTTGCTGACCTGTTCTGATTCTAAAACCTAAAGAATACCATTCCTTGTTATACGTGGCTCCAGTTCTTAATCGATATCGCAATCGTGATCGATCCGCTCTAAAAGATCCATTAGACTTTCTGGAGTCCCAGTCATGTTCTGCTCTAAATCTAAAATCTAGTTCATAGCTTAATCCAGTCTGAGAGGAATCTATTTGAGTTTGGGACTGGATCTTTATGGAAAGAAGTAAGATTAGAGTAAATAGTACTTGGAGTTTCATTTTGTATAAAATGCAGAATATTTTATTTGCTAATGTGATTTTGAACACTACACGCTTAGAGCCTCAGTGATTTTTCAAGAGGGAGAATTTATTCCCTAAAGTCCCTAATATCCTTATCAGTAGATATTAGTTCTTTTGTAGACAAGGTTTATTCCATCGTGCGGATAAAAATTTTCTTTTCATAAATAAGGTCCTAACTATTAATTAAAAAACAAGGTTTACAATCATTTATAGATCATAGACTTCATTAATTGTACCAATATTAAATCCTTGGTCTCTTACATTTTTAGCTTCTTTACTATCTAAATTTATTACTGGATTTGTATGATTAAAATGAATAAATATTACTTTATCCCTTTGTAAAGAATCAAGAGGTTTAAACATTTCGAGGCTTTCAATTATAAATGGATGGGGTATCTGAGAAATATCTCTATTGTTTATTTCCTTTCCACTATAAAAAGTAGCGTCTAGAAAAGCATAATCTACTTTTTTAATTTCCTCTAAAATATTTTTGTCCCATTTATCCCATTTATCGATATCGGGTATAAATAAGGCTGTTTTACTAGGACCTGTAATTTTGTAGCCCACCGTTTCAGAAAATTCATCCCTATGAGGGACTAAAAAAGGAACAATCGTAACGTTTGATGTAAGAGAAATTGATTGTTGATCTTCTATTTGAATTAGCGAAATATTCTTATTAGAAACTAGCTGGCTCCATGGACCATTTGTTTCCAAATATTCTTTCATTCTAGGCATAGCAAAGACATCGACATTTCTAGAATTAGTTGCCTCTTTTCCTAAATACATCAATCCTGCATAATGTCCTATATGTGCATGAGTCAAGAATATCCCATCTACTATTTCTTCACTATTTTTAATATCTTTTCTTAGGAGAGCTTTCATTTGAGTAGCTATATCAGGAGTCGCCTCAAATAAATATTTTTTACTATCTATATTATCGACTAAACCCAAAGCAACAACTTGTCTATCCTTATCAGGAT
Source organism: uncultured Saprospiraceae bacterium (assembly GCA_938015805.1). Taxonomy (GTDB): domain Bacteria; phylum Bacteroidota; class Bacteroidia; order Chitinophagales; family Saprospiraceae; genus JAHDHU01. Next base: position 17,462 of record CALLXF010000002.1, read on the forward strand.
TCTTAAATAAATCTTTACAACAGTCTTTTTTACAAGCTATATGAGGAGAACCGGCATCCTGAAAAGTTCCAAGAAGTATGAGTGAAGTACTGTTTTGATCTAGTACTGGATTTTCCTTAACATCAGATATTATATTAGGAGATCGGTTATCTCCACAAGAATAAAACACAATCGCTAAAAGAAATACGTAGTGAAGTTTCATAATGCAACCAAATTTATAATGCCAAACAATTTTATATCGAGTGTCTTATTTAACAAAGTGAAGATATCTTTTGAACTTTGGTATTCTGCCTAATTAATTTCACACATAATTCGAAAAGATTTTAATATTCTGAATCGGCATTTTTATCACAAGTTTTTAAGTATATTTTTTAAATCATTTTTACAAAATTGTCTGCAACCATTTGACTATTTTGCTTGAATTAAATTCCCAATTTCATTTTAAAATCATTGGCTTTTATTTAATCTAACTGGCAGCTCTCAAAAATAGAATTTTGATACTTTATAGGCTCGAACAAATAAAAAAAGGTAGCAACTTTTACAGCTACTACCTTTTTACAAAATCGTATATCACATTCGACTTAAGTCTTTTCTAAAAGAACTTTTCTCGACAACTTCATTTTTCCAGATCTTGCGTCGATACCGATGATCTTTACCTGTAACTCGTCACCTACACTTAACACATCTTCTACATTTTCTACTCTCGTGTGAGCAATCTCTGAAACGTGTAATAAACCACTCTTTCCTTTAAAATCTACGAAAGCTCCGTAAGGCATAATCGATGCTACCCTTGCATCATAGATATCTCCTACTGATGGTTCAAAACAGATATCATTAATTCTAGCTCTTGCTGCTGCTAAAGAATCGGCATCATTACTAGAAATATGCACATGTCCTTTTCCGTCTAGTTCTTCTATCGTAATCGTTGCTCCGGTCACTTCTTGGATCTCTTGGATTATTTTTCCTCCAGGTCCGATCACAGCTCCGATGTAACTCTTATCTATCAAAATTTTCTCCATTCTAGGAGCATGCGGTTTTAACTCTTCTCTAGGAGCTGACATCGTTTTATTCATCTCTCCTAAGATATGTAGTCTTCCTGCTTTTGCTTGCTCGAGTGCTTTTTCTAGCGTACTATATGGTAACCCGTCTATCTTAATATCCATCTGACAAGCACAGATTCCTTTTTCTGTTCCTGTCACTTTAAAATCCATATCTCCTAAAGCATCCTCATCTCCAAGGATATCAGAAAGTACTGCGATGTTATCACCTTCAGCGATCATACCCATAGCGATTCCAGATACCTGAGCTTTAGTTTTAAGGCCTGCATCCATCAGGGCCATAGATCCAGCACAAACTGTTGCCATAGAAGAAGAACCATTAGATTCTAGTATATCGGAAACGATTCTGATCGTATAAGGACTATCTTCTGGTAATACTTGTTTTAGTGATCTCGCTGCTAGATTTGCATGACCTACCTCTCTTCTTCCTGGCCCTCTCATCGGCTTGATTTCTCCTACAGATAATGCAGGGAAATTATAATGCAATATAAATTTCTCATAGTAATGATCCATGGCAGTATCGATCATTTGCTGATCCATTTTAGATCCTAGCGTAAGCGAAGTTAATGCCTGAGTTTCTCCTCTTGTAAATATAGCAGATCCATGTGTAGAAGGTAGATAATCTACTTCCGTCCAGATATGTCTTACTTCATCTAATTTTCTTCCATCTAATCTAACTTTCTCCTCTACCACCATGGTACGGATTACATCTTTCTTTAATTTCTCAAAACACTTAGAAGCCATATCTCCATGCTCCGCCATCCACTCTTCTCCCTGAGATTCTAATAAAGATTCTTTCATAGCTGTTTTGATCTCAGAAAACTGTTCCTTACGGATATGCTTTTCTAAAGCTCCTTTAGCAACGCCATAAATCTTATCTTTTGTAAGTCCGCTCACTAGTGCTTTTACATCTGCGTCTAACACTGGAGATATAAATTCTCTTTTGTTCAAAGCCTTATCTCCTACTTTCTGTGCTAGATCTAGTTGCGCTTTACATTGTACTTTTATAGCCTCGTGACCTACTTTGATCGCATCGATTAAATCTTTCTCATCGATTTCTTTTCCTTCTCCCTCTACCATCATTACATTTTCTTCTGTTGCAGCGATGATTATGTCTAATTCGGCTTCCGCCAATAAGTCTTTCTTAGGATTAACGATATATTCTCCATTATGCTTTATGACTCTAACCTCAGATAGTGGACCGTTCCATGGAATATCAGAGATCGCTAATGCTGTAGATGCCGCTAGAGCAACATATGCATCTGGAGTTAAATCTTCTTGTGCAGAAATCAAGTTTATAATTACCTGCGTATCCATCATGTAACCATCAGGAAAAAGCGGTCTGATCGCTCTATCTACTAATCTAGATGTAAGGATCTCATAATCAGATAATCTAGCTTCTCTTTTAAAGAAGTTACCAGGAATACGTCCTGCTGCAGCAAATTTTTCTTGATAATCTACTGAAAGTGGAAAAAATGGCTGGCCTTCTCTAGCTTCTTTTGCAGAAACTACAGATGCGAAGATCATCATTTTCCCTACTTTAACTACACATGATCCGTGAGCCTGAGCAGCTAGTTTTCCCGTTTCAATAGTTACTTCTGTACCATCAGGCAGGTTAAATGCCGTGGTAATTGGAGTTTGTTTACCCATATTTTATTCTACGTGTTGCGGACAGGCTTATGAATAAGCACAACTTCAGGTAGCTAAAGTATGCGTCGATTTAAAAAATCGTATTAAAATATTACTTGTGACTAGACTGCCCAATAAATAAATAGTGCCTCCAAATGAGGCACCTTTCTAATATAATTACTTTCTAATATTCAACTTCTCGATCAAGTCTCTATACTTCTGTATATCATTAGCAGCAAGATACTTGAGGAATCTTTTTCTCTTACCTACGAGGGATAAAAGCGATCGACGACATGCGTGATCTTTCTTATTTGCTTCTAGGTGCTTAGATAGCTCCTGAATTCTAAATGTAAATAAAGCAACTTGACCTTCTACAGATCCTGTGTTAGTTGCACTACCTCCGTGTTCTGCGAAGATTTCTGCTTTTTTTTCTTTTGTCAGATAAACTGCCATAATTTTTAATTTTTACCAAAAGGGATTAATGAATACAATTTTAGCGGCTGCAAAGTTACGCTTTATATTTTAATTATGGGCTATTCTCATATAGTTATTAGAGGACTAAAAAGATGCTTTTTTTTGATTACTGATTACACTACTCACTACTGCTATTCCTTAAACAACGCTAGATCATTTTTGCCTCATTCCACAAAGCATCCATTTCCCCTAGAGTCATATCCATCATGTCTTTAGGTGCATTTTTTTCTATATACTCAAAACGCCTCTTAAACTTCTGATTTACCTTTTCTAATGCCGTTTCTGGATCTATTTTTAAAAACCTCGCATAGTTAATCAGAGAAAACATTACGTCTCCAAACTCGTCTTCTATCCTTCCCTTATCTTTTTCCTCATGTATCGCTTTTTTTAGCTCTATCAATTCTTCTTCTACTTTTTCCCATACTTGATCTTTGTTTTCCCACTCAAAACCGACTTGCTTTGTTTTTTCTTGCATTCTGTAGGCTTTTACCATAGCCGGTAAAGATTGAGGGACACCTCCTAAAACTGTTTTCTTTCCTTTCCCTTCTTTTAATTTGATCTGCTCCCAGTTTTGTTTAACTTCCTCCTCGGAGTTTACGGTAACATCGCCATAGATATGCGGATGTCTATTGATGAGTTTTTCACAAATCTTATGTAATGCAGAGTCTATTGTAAAAGCATTGGTCTCCGAACCCATTTTTGCATAAAACACCATATGCAACATCAGGTCTCCGATCTCTTCCTCTATCCCTTTATGATCATTATTTAAAATCGCATCTGCTAGTTCGTACGTTTCCTCTATCGTAAGTATTCTTAATGATTGGAAGGTTTGTTTTTTATCCCATGGACATTTTTCACGCAAATCATCCATGATATCCAACAATCTTTTAAACGCTTCTAGTCTCTTATCCATCTAGTTTTATTATCCGTATAATCACAAACTTAAATGTATTACTTTTGTTTATCTATAAAATCAGAATATGAATCAGTTTGTTTCCATGTTTATTATCATTTTCGGAGTGTTTATCATCAGCTTTATACTGATAAACATTAGACATATCGTTACTGGAAACGAATTTAGGGGAACCTGTGCGACTAACAATCCTATGCTTAAGGATGAGATAGGCGAATGTAGTCTATGTGGCAAAAAACCAGATGAAGAGTGCCAGATGCCTGATGTGGATAAATCTAAATAGGCTATTACTTCTTAAATTCCGATACGGTAGAGAAACCTATAGACAATACGACAAAGAAAGAAACAACAACAAGAATTAACATAAGTAGGGTTTAAAGCGGGTAAAAATATCCTAAAACCAACAAATAATACTAATTCTCCGATTTATTTAAAACATAATTTTAATTTTCATATAACCCTTTTGTAGCAATGAGTATCTTGCTACTCTAATTTAATTTAATACCGTTGAAAAAAACGAAATGGAATAGTATGTATACCTGGATCATCGTGGCTAATGTCATGTATATCCTTCTATTTTATTTTCTTACCGCAAAATATTTATAAGAATTGAGTAATGTCGACTGGGCAGTAATGGCGATCACGATGATCTCGGTCATCGGATATGGTATCTGGAAAACTTCTGGAAGCAAGGATATGAACTCGTACTTGCTCGGAGGCAATGAAGCTAAATGGTGGACAGTAGGACTATCCGTTATGGCTACGCAGGCGAGTGCTATAACTTTTTTATCTACACCTGGGCAGGCGTATTATGACGGTATGGAATTTATACAATTTTATTTTACCCTACCGATTGCCCTAATCATTATATGTGTAACATTTATCCCGATTTATTACAAGTTAAAAGTCTACACAGCATATGAGTTTTTAGAAAATCGTTTTGATTATAAAACACGGGGACTCACATCTTTTTTATTCTTAATACAGAGAGGCTTAGCTACAGGAATTACCATTTATGCTCCAGCCATTATTCTCAGTGCAGTCATGGGATGGAATCTAAATCTTACAACCATTTTTATCGGTTCGATTGCTATTATTTACACGGTTATCGGAGGTACTAAAGCGGTCCATGTCACTCACAAATTACAGATGTCTATTATCCTGATCGGACTGTTTATCATCTTTGGGATCTTAATGCAGTATATCTCACATGAGTATTCCATAAAAGATATTTTTACGATTGCAGGAGCCTCAGACAAGCTGGACATAATCGACACTAAATTTGACTGGGATGATAAATATAACATCTGGACTTGTCTCATCGCTGCTCCATTTTTATTCCTCTCATACTTCGGTACTGATCAAAGTCAAGTGCAAAGATATATTTCTGGGGCCTCCGTAGATCATAGTCGCAAAGGTCTCATCATGAATGCTTTTTTAAAATTGCCCCTGCAGTTTTTCATTCTGTTTTTAGGAGTGCTGGTATTTGTATTTTTCCAGTTTAATAAATCTCCTATCTTCTTTAATAGTAAAATAACGGATCAGGTAGAGGTATCGGCTTACGCCAATGAAGCAAATCTACTACAAACAAAATACGATCAAAACTATGAGTCTAAAAAGAAAGCTCAAGAACTATATGTAACCAGTTTTAAAAACGGAGATGCTCTGCAAATTAAATCCAATAAAGATGCTCTACAATCTTTACTTCAAGAAGAAAGAGACATAAGAACAGAATATAAAAGTATCATTACCAAAGTAGATGATCAAATAGAAACTAATGACAAGGATTATATTTTTATCAATTTTATACTTTCTTATTTACCTAAGGGACTCGTCGGACTATTATTTGCCATGATCTTTTTTGCTGCGATGTCTTCCACAGCTTCTGAGCTGAATGCTCTAGCCTCTACCACGACTGTAGATATTTATAAAAGAATAATTATGCCTAACGGCAGCGAAAAGCACTACCTACTTATGGGTAAAGTATGGACATTATTCTGGGGACTCGTGGCGATCTTATTTGCTTCTATCGGCACCCTATTCGAAAACCTTATCCAATTTGTAAATATAGTCGGTTCCATTTTTTACGGACCGATACTCGGAATATTTTTAGTGGCTTTTTATTTTAAAAAGATACAAGGAACTACAGTTTTTGTATCTGCATTACTTATCCAAGGGTTGATCTTTTATTTATTCTATATCGACATATTTAGCTTCTTGTGGCTTAATCTCGTAGGTGGATTAGGAGTAATTCTACTCTCATTGCTTTTAAAACCATTTTTAAACTTTACCGTTAAATCGTAAAATCATACCGTTCGTTACTTTATAGCTGCAGTTAATATTAAACAAGGTCATATAGCTAACAATTCTCATGATTTTGATTGAATTTTAAGGAAGCGATCAACTTCCAAAAATGAATCAGCTACCCCTTAATTACAGTGTTATCATTGTAGATGACAATGTGGACGTGTGTAAAAATCTGCAATCGTATATTGAAAAGAATCGATCAGATTATCATGTATTAAAAACGTGTAACTCTTTCCATTGTGCATTAGAGTCTGTAGAAGCGCTAGCTCCAGACTTAGTATTGCTTAATATAAATTTAGGGTCTAAATTTTCATTTGAACTTCTAAATGAGATAAAGCAAACCGCATTTGAACTGATTTTTATAACTGATATAAAAGAGCATGCGTTAACGGCTCTTAAATATAATGCCATAGATTATTTACTTAAGCCTATTTGCAATGAAGAACTAAATACAGCATTAAACAAAGCAAAAGAAAAGATTTTTTCTAAAAAAGAGACCAAGGCTTATGATTCGATAAAATACGATCTAGTACGCTCTGAAAAAGGTCAAAACAAAATTGTTATTCCTGAAGCAAATGGATATGAATTTGTTTATGTAAGCAATGTAATCAGATGCGAAGGCTGGTCTAAATACACGAAAGTCTTTTTACTAAATGGTAATCTAATCACTTCATCTTTTAATCTCGGACATTACAGAAAACTACTTGCAGGAGAACATTTTTTTCATTGTCATAAGTCACACCTTATTAATACAAAACACATACAGAGGTATATAAATTCTGGAACTGTTTATATGAGGGATGGCAGTATAATTCCAGTATCGAGAAGAAAGAAAGAGGAATTTGTAAATCACGTAATCAAGAAGAATTTCTTTTTCACCAAAATGATAAACAAAGAATAATTATAGAAAAAAAGACTTTAAGGTCACATTATCATTTTTTAAAACAACTTATAATCACCAGAAACAATTAACATGAAAAGCAAACTATTTATCCTGAGCGTAATGCTAATAGTATCATTCCAGCTAGTAGCTCAAAACAACATATCCAGTTTACAATCAAAAGGAGCACTTAGTCTGGGCCTCCATCTCGGAGTCTCGCAGTCGGGTACTGATACCCATAGCTGGGGAAGGCATGGAGAAAGTATTTTTAGCCAAGCTCACCTTCTTATAGGATTAAATGTAAACTATCAATTATCATCTCATATAAACATTAGAGCAAACTGGTTTTATACTAATATATCAGGAGACGATAATAAGCTAGAAGGTCCCTGCAGCGATGTTAATGATAATGATGTTCCTGGATCTTGCCACATGCAAAGGGGATGGAAATTTGAATCTCCCTTAAACGAATTAGGCATAGACCTGGAATGGCATATTTTAAAAAGAAGTAGAAAATCTTTAAGTTCCAGTAATGACAATTTTGAAATGGTACAAAGTGAAAGAGGAACTTTTGAAAAGAATATTTCTCCATACATCACAGCTGGCGTGGCACTCACATTTACAAATCCTACAATAAACTTTACGGAAGATAATTTTCCTCCAATGAGTTTACAGCAAAAAGACAAAGACGATTTTTCTTCTCCTTTTCTTCACTTTCCGATAGGAGCCGGAGTCAGATTTGACCTTAGTCATAATCTAAGTATGGATGTAGAAGCAAGAGGTGTTTTTCCCCAGACTGACTTACTAGACGGGATGAGTGCAGTAACAAATTTTGATGATGAAAGAAATAATGCCGATGCATATCACTTCTTAAGTCTCAGAATAAACTACCAATTATAGGACAACCTCAATTTATAGAACAACCATAAAACCACTGATTATGAAAATTACGACAATTATTATTACGACCTTTTTATTATGCATTTTAAACTATCATGCTCTAAAAAACATGATGAGTAATGGAACAAAATAATTATAGATATACTGGTATTTTTCAAGGAGTGTTTTTATTCTTTCTTCAATAAAAACGGATTACAAAAGTGTACTCCTCCTCCTTTATTTAAGTTTAGTAAGTTAAGTTTACAAGGCAGTAAACAAAAGAAAGGGACGATCTTTTTGATCGTCCCTTTTACATTTTATTCACAGACTTTTTAAAGCCGGCTTATTTACAATCCATAAAAACAATAGTGTTTATTTCTTGTTTTTCCATTCGGCTATAGCCGTCTTATTAAACTTTACATACTCCATATTTCCTGCTTTTTCTGCAAGCTCCATAGATGTAGTCGCTGATGCAATCGCATTTTTATATTTACCTAAAGCAGCCTCGATCTGAGATCTTTTTCTTAACTGCCAATATTTTTGATCAGGACCACCTGTTGCTTTTTTTACGTACTCATAGGCTTTATTTAAATCTTTACCTGCAGAGAAATAATAGCTCGCAGCACGGTAATAATCCCCTTTAGTAGGACCAGCTAATACAGATTCTATATTTTTCATTACTACCTCATCAGTAGATACTTTTAATGGAATACTTACTGCAGTCTTATCCCACATCATCATCATATCTGCTCCATCGTCTTTAAGATTTGCAAATAAAAATGTTAGAGATTCTACTGACTGAGGTAAACTCATAGGATTTACCATAACCTTGGCTACTGGTGTTTTTTCTTTATAAGATGACCACGAGCTTTTCTCATAGTTAAAGAAGTGAACCTCCCATGTAGATTTTCCAGGTAACGCAAGTAGAGCATAACTTCCTGCTTCTAACTTCTGATCGTTTACCATAAGCTCACCATCAGTTGTCAATTTTGTAGCTTGGTTTGCCCCAAATCTCCAAACCTGATCTAAAGGCACAAGTCCATCAGCAGCAAAAATAGTACGCCCTTTTACTGATGGACGTGAGTATTCTAATTTTACATTTACCAGACCTACAGTCTGCATTACAGTTGCACTCGGAGATGCCGCAGGTGTTTTAATTTGAGTATTTCCCGTGTTTACAAGAAACGCTACTAACATAAAAGATAATAACAGATTGATTTTTTTCATTTTATTATTTTAATTAATTGATTTACTTTTTGATTATGTAAAAATAGCTCTATTGTAACTATACCTTAAAGACTATCTTTCCAAACTGTTTGCCATCGGACATTCGAGCATAAGCTGTCTCTGCCTCTGATAGCTGATATACACTGTCTACAACAGGTCTTATTTTATATTTGTTTATGAGATCGATCATTTCCTGAAATTCCATATCGTTCCCCATGGTGCTACCATAGATCTCTAGCTCTTTCCAGAACAATAACTGTGGATTGACCACACTATTCCCTCGAGTCCCTCCATAAATGGCGATTCTAGCTCTCGGATTACATGCTTTCATAAGACTACTAAACCCTTTACCTCCTGCACTATCAATAACAACATCTACTTTTGCTCCCAGATTTTTATGCCATTTATCTTCCGTATAAATAGCTCCACCTTTGGCTCCTAAAGCAATTGCTTTTTTGATTTTTTCTGGATCGCTAGATGTAACATAGACTTCTGCCCCTATGGCTACAGCAAACTGGAAAGCCATCAATGCTACTCCTCCACCGATTCCATTTATTAGGATTTTATCATTGGCGGAAGCTCTTGCCTTAGTAAAAAGAGCACGGTATGCAGTTAGCCCTGCTAGCGGTAAAGCACCAGCTTCTTCCATCGTCAGATGTGCAGGTTTCTCTACTAAACGATCTTTATGTACTGCGATCTGCTCCGCAAATGTTCCATGGATCGGCATCCCTAAAATACGATAATCTTTATGCTCTGGATAATCAGGATCGGGTCCCCAGTTTACATTAGGATTTATGATTACTTCCTGTCCATTATAAACCCCAGCACCACAAGAGCCTTGAACGATGTCGGGCTCTATGATCCCATATAATCCATGAGTAATCCATACATCTCGATGATTAAGGGCCGCCGCTTTTATATTTACTATTACTTGTTCTGATGTGGCTATCGGATCTGGAAAATCCCCGTAGTATATGGGAGCTTTAACTTCTTTAAAGACGATTGCTTTCATAAGTCCAAAGATGATAAATATACCTTCTCGCTACAAGCTTAAACGTGATTAATATCATAAGTTAATAAGTCAAAGGGCTCGGATAAAAATAAAGCATAAAAAAAGAGCATACAAACGGATCTGTCTGTATGCTCTTAATAATATTTAATGGGGTGTCTGATACCTCTACTAGTTACCCTAGTAGTGATTGTAGCTTCATGGCTAGTCCCATATCTCCTGAAACTTTTACCTTCCCACTCATCACGGCCATCATGGGATTTAGATCACCATTTTTTAATTTTACTAAATTTTCTAAACTCGTTGATATTGTACAATCTGCCTCACCATCTTCTGCACTTACGATATTCGTCTCTCCTGTTCCATCTATCAGAACTGGATTATCATCTAAAACAAATTTAATTTTTCCACCTATCGGAGCTGCATTTGCTGCTGCTTTATTAAACTGTTCTATTACTTGATCCATCATAGTATAAATCTTCTTTTTAGTTTTAAAAATTACGCCAATACTGACTTTTTATCTTCTAATATAGTTAAGCTATCTGGATCCATTAAAGTTTCTTTAAATCCATTATTTTTTGCCAGCTCATATTTAAAGAAAAATCTCATCGTATGAATTTTACTTTCATAGAATTCTGAAGTTTGTATAGTATTTCCCGTAACCAAAGCCGTCTTTGCAGTAGTTGCCATTTTTAACCACTGCCATGCAATAACTACATTACTCATCATTTCCATAAATATGGTTGCATCTGCGATGTACCTTTCATGATTGCCACTCATCGCAAACTGTAAAAGATGCATGACTACCTGCTCTAAATTTTTAGAAGCTGATTTTAGCTTATCAGCATAAGGTTTTAGATCATCGTAGTTAGATGCAGCAGCTATAGAAGCAATTATTTCTTTTGTAAGGAGTTTCATGGTTTCTCCGTTTTTCATCACGACCTTCCTACCTAATAAATCAAGACTTTGGATTCCTGTGGTTCCTTCATAAAGGGACATGATTCTAATATCACGATAATATTGCTCCAGAGAAAACTCGGTACAAAATCCATAACCTCCTAATATCTGTAAACCATTACTGATCGATACGCGACCCATCTCTGATGGATATGTCTTAGCGATCGGAGTCAGTAGTTCTAATAACAAGTGATATTTTTCTTTATCTTCCTCACTACTGTGATGTGATAAATCATGATATAAAGAAGCTTGTAACAGTAATGCAATAGAACCTTCCGTTACCGCTTTTTGTAAGAGTAACATTCTTTTTACATCGGGGTGATTTATTATCGAAGTTTGCTGAGCCTCTACATTTTTTACGCCACCAGGAAGAATCCTTCTCCCTTGCGATCTCTCTTGAGCGTATTGTAGCGAAGCATAAAATGCCGCTGTTGCTACAGAAGCTGCCGTCATCCCTACATCAATCCTAGCACCATTCATCATCTGGAACATATTTTTCAATCCTTGGTTTTCTGCCCCTACTAGATGACCATAACAATCATCATTTTCTCCAAATACTAAATGAGTGGTACAATATCCTTTTTGACCCATTTTTTGGAATTCGCCAGCTGTAAGTACATCATTATATTCTAAACCTGAGTTATCCGTTATTCTATTTTTAGGTACTGCAAAAAGAGAGATTCCCTTTGTTCCCAAAGGAGCCCCTTCTATACGAGCAAGCACCAGATGTATAAAGTTTTCTGAGTATTCATGATCACCACCAGAGATAAAAATCTTGTGCCCTTTGATCTTATACGAACCATCAGTTTGAGGGGAGGCTGATGTAATAATATCAGAAAGTGAGCTACCTGCTTGAGGCTCCGTGAGACACATCGTACCTGCCCATTTTCCTTCCAACATATTAGAGACATACATCTCTTTTAAAGTAGATGTTCCGTAAGTAGCGATTAGATTTGCAGCTCCTCCTGTTAATCCGGTGTAACCAGTCATGTTATTATTAGCACATTCCATAATATGCGATGCTGCAGTATGGAACACATGTGGTAATTGCATCCCTCCATCTTCGTATGAGAATGTCGGTCCGATCCATCCGTTTTCACCTGCGTCCTTCATAAACCGTCCGATCGCTGGATGGACGATTATTTTCCCATCCTCATAAACAGCAGGCTGCTGATCCATTTCTTTAAAAACAGGATACATCGACTTATCTGCATAGTCTTTGATCGCATCCATCATGATGTTAACAGAGTCCTTATCTAGGTCTTTGTAATGATCCAGAGCAAATAATTTATCGCTTTCTAATAATTCGAATAGTGCAAATTTTAGATTTTCTATACTGATGTATTTAGACATGATACTGATTTTATATTTACAGAACGTTAGATATATTTTAAATAGCCTTTTCTAATCTTTACATTTAACAAGATAAATGCTATTTTTATTTTTTTAACTCAAAGTTAAATTTTTGATTTAAATTAAACAATAGATATGCTATTGTTATTTGAAATAATATAATTTGCAGATTATGAAGTATAGAATTCAAAAAGTTGCTGTTTTAGGATCTGGAGTCATGGGATCAGGAATTGCTTGCCACTTGGCTAATATAGGTCTGGATGTATTGATGCTAGATATCGTACCATTTAATCTGTCAGAAGAGGATGCAAAAAAACCTGTAATCCGTAATAGTATCGTTAACGGAGCTCTCAAAGCAGCAATAAAGTCTAAACCTGCTCCACTCTACTCTAATGCTTTTGCGTCTAGAATACAGACTGGAAATTTTGATGACGACTTTAATAAAATAGCAGATGCAGACTGGATTATAGAAGTAGTTATAGAAAAACTAGAAATCAAAAAACAAATTTACGAGAAAGTAGAGCAGTACAGAAAGGATGGTTCGCTGGTAACCTCTAATACCTCGAGTATTCCTATAAATATGCTTGTGGAAGGTCGATCCAAAGATTTCCAAAGCCATTTCTGTGGTACCCATTTTTTTAATCCTCCTAGATACCTACCTCTTTTTGAGGTGATTCCTCATGCTACTACTTCTCCAGATGTTACCGCATTTTTTATGCACTACGGAGATGTCTTCTTAGGAAAGAAAACTGTTCTTTGCAAAGACACTCCAGGGTTTATCGGAAATAGAATCGGTGTATTATCCGGTGTAAAAATGGCCATGCTTACAGAAAAGTATGATATGAAAATCGAGGAGGTGGATGCCATAGCCGGCCCCCTAATTGCACGACCAAAAACGGCTCACTACAGACTACAAGATTTAGTAGGAATAGATACAGGAGATAAAGTGACCAAGTTTGTGATGGCTAATGTAAAAGATGATGAATTTATAGATAAAATAAAAAATGATCCCTCTCCTAAATACATGGAATTCTTACTGGAAAATAAATTTTTAGGAAATAAAACTAAAAAAGGGTTTTACGAGAGAACTAAACAAAAAGATGAGAAAGGCAAGACTATTATCAATGCTTTAAATCTAAAAACTTTAGAATATGAGCAAGCCATAAAACCGAGATTAAAAGCCGTAGGTGACGCTAGAGGGATAGAACTACTGGATAAACGATTACAAAATCTAATCAATGGAGATGAGCGAGAAAACAAATTCCTAAAAGAATATTTTGCTTGTCTGTTTGCGTATACCGCTAATAGAATTCCAGAAATTTCTGATCAGTATTACAGTGTCGATGATGCAATGAGAGCAGGATATATGTGGGACTACGGTCCGTTCGAATATTGGGATCTGATCGGTTTTGATAAAGGAATAGAAATAGCAAAAAAATGTGGCGAAGTACTACCCTCTTGGATCAATGAGATGGCCAGCACTGGTAACACAGCTTTTTATAAACTTGAGGATGGCCAGAAAAAATATTTTAATATTGACTCTAAAATTTACGAGCCCGTTCCTGGAACAGAAGGTATTATTTTGTTAGACGCTTTACGCGAAAATACACCAGTTCTTAAAAATAGTGAATGCGTAGTGCATGATATCGGTGACGGTGTGATGTGTTTAGAGTTTACTTCTAAAAGTAATGCCATAGGAGAAGGAATCGGTAAAGGTTTACAAGAAGCCATTACGATCGCAGAAGAACAGGGATGGAATGGAATTGTTATCGGTAATAATGCCAAAAACTTTACTGTCGGTGCTAACCTCATGCCTGTAGGTATGATGGCGATGCAAAAACAATTTGATCAACTGGACACCATGGTAAATGATTTTCAGCAGCTTACAATGCTCTGTCGTACTTCCAAAATACCTGTAGTTGTTGCAACTCAAGGATACGTATTCGGAGGGGGATGTGAGATCTCCATGCACTGTAACGCAGGAGTATATGCGGCTGAGTCGTATATCGGTCTAGTGGAGGTAGGAGTAGGACTAATTCCAGGTGGAGGTGGTACTAAAGAAATGGCTCTGAGAGCTTCTGATAGTTTCTTTCCAGGAGACGTACAGATTCCAACATTGATAGAACATTTTAAACCGATTGCCACTGCTACTGTTGCGACTTCTGCCCATCAAGCGTTCGAACATAATCTACTATCTAACGTAAAAGATGATGTTGCCATCAATGGAAGTAAAAATATTTCATTGGCGAAAGCCAAAGTACTAGAACTAGCTAAAAACTATGTGGCTCCTGTTCCGAGAAAAGATGTCACTGTATTAGGACGTACTGGATTATCAGCATTATACTCGGCAATAAACGAATTTAAACTAGGAAAATATATGTCTGATTATGATGTAGAGATCGCCAGAAAAGTAGCATTTGTAATCTGTGGTGGAGATCTTACTGGACAGCAAAAAGTTAGTGAGCAATACTTACTAGACCTGGAAAGGGAAGCCTTTTTAAGCTTATTAGGAAATCAAAAAACATTGGATCGGATACAGCATATCTTGATGCATAATAAACCGCTGAGGAATTAACCTTGAAGATGTTAGACCTTTGGATGTTAGACAATTAGAATGAAGGAGCTCAGTATCTGTTCCGTTTAATATTGCGAAAGGTTGCGGAAGGAATACGGATAAACAATTATCACATTTTTTAATATTGCCATGGGATCATTATCGGAACTAGAAACACAAATAACAATCAGTAACGAATTAAAACATTTAAAATCGGCTAACTCCGAAAGATTATTAGATGAAATTAATCAGATACAAAAAATGATATCTGTCTTTAATAAAAACAATATGAAGTCGTCTAATCTCTAAAAATCTAAAGTCTAAAAAATGGAAGCATACATAATAAAAGGATATCGTTCCGCAGTAGCTAAAGCTAAAAAAGGAGGATTTAAAAACTATCGTTCGGATGACCTAGCAGTAGATGTGATAAAACACCTGATGTCACAGGTTCCAGAAATCGATCCTAAACTAGTCGATGATGTTATCGTAGGATGTGCAAATCCAGAAGGCGAACAAGGGCTACAGGTCGGGAGACTAATTTCTGCTAGAGCACTGGGAAAAGAAGTCCCTGGTATTACGATAAATAGATATTGTGCCTCCGGACTAGAAGCCATTTCTATGGCGGTAGGAAAGATTAAAGCCGGTTTTGGACATGTTTATATTGCAGGAGGAGCAGAAAGCATGAGTATGATTCCGATGACTGGATATAAACTAGCTCCTAGCTATAAAGCCAATATAGAAAACATAAACTATCATGTCAGTATGGGTCATACGGCTGAAGCAGTAGCAAAGAAATATGATATCTCTAGAGAGGCATCTGACGAATTTTCATTCCGATCTCATGCTAAGGCAATCGAAGCGATCGATAGCGGCAAATTTAAAGATGAGATCGTACCTGTTACGGTAGAAGATGTTTTTGTAAAAGATGGAAAGCGAGTAGAATCATCACACACTGTAGATACAGACGAGGGAATCAGACGGTCCACATCAGTAGAAGGTCTCTCAAAACTACGAGCTGTTTTTAAACAAGGAGGTGTTGTTACTGCGGGTAATTCATCCCAGACTTCCGATGGTGCTGCCTTTACTCTAGTAGTAAGCGGAGAAATTATAGAAAAATTTAACTTAAAACCCGTAGCTAAATTACTGGCCTGCGCTGTAGCAGGAGTAGATCCATTATACATGGGTATCGGTCCTTGTTTAGCCGTTCCTAAAGCCTTAAAACAAGCCGGACTTGCACTCTCTGATATTGAACAAATAGAATTAAACGAGGCGTTTGCAGCTCAGTCTCTTGCAGTAATAAAAGAAGCAGGCTTAAATCCGGAGATCGTAAATGTAAACGGAGGAGCTATAGCCCTGGGTCATCCTTTAGGATGTACAGGAGCAAAACTGACGATACAGTTACTTAATGAGATGAGAAGAAGAGATCAGAAATACGGCATGGTAACTGCGTGCGTAGGCGGCGGTCAGGGGATCGCTGGGATTTTTGAGCGATTAGATTAATGCAAAAAAATGGGGCATGAATACCGCCCCATTTAAAACCAACTTTACCAGTATGAAAAAACTTTATTTTTAAGATTATTTTTCTATTCCCACATTCTTTTTGCTCCTATAAAAGGAGGCAACTTGAGCGGTTACCTCCTTTAGGATTACTAGCTTCTTAACTTTTTAAGAATGCATAGTCAGCTTGAAATTTATTACTTTAAAACAAATTAAGTTTTATGGTTTTTTCTTTTTGCTATTGTCCTTGACCCATTGAGTATCCTCTAATGCCATCAAACTCATATAGATTTTCGGATTTAATAATATCTATTTTCTCGGATATCGCTTTTTTAAATATAGCAGGAATCGCTTCTTGAGGCACCGTATTTCCTTTCTTATCCTCGTATCTACATCTCCAGTGATCCGTACAGAAAGTTTCCTCAAACCCATTTGGCCAAACCTTTACTCCTCTATTTGTAATCATCGTGAGCTCGATACCATTATTTAGCTTCTTAAGAGAATCTGCTAATTGTTCAGGATTTTTTCCTGGCCAATCCACAAATACATCAACTCCCTTTAAAACTTTTTCTTTTGCTGATCTGCGTTTATAATCAGGAAGAATAATTTGACCTTTTTTATCAAAAACAGCTTTTTCTAACTCTTGAGGTGTCTGGCCCAGTCGCTTTATAATCGCATCTGCAAAAGCACTCGTTCCTACATTTACTTTACTGATGCCTTCCTTAAAAATATCAGCAGTATGTATACCCTCTTCTATTGTGCAAGACCATGCGTTAACTATTTTTTCTGCGACTTTGGACTGACCTATATGGTTAAGCATCATCACGGCAGCCTTTAATAGACCTGTCGGATTGGCAATATCTTTACCAGCAATCGGTGGTGCTGATCCATGTATTGCTTCAAACATCGCACACTCCTGACCGATATTTGATGAACCTGCTAAACCTACCGAACCAGAGATTTGGGCAGCTATATCAGAAATAACATCTCCATATAAATTAGATGTAACGATCACATCGAACATTTCAGGCGTATCTGCCAGTCTCGCCGCGGCAATATCGATAATCCAGCTATCTGTTTCTATGTCTGGGTACTCTGCAGCTACCTCTTTAAAAACTTCATGAAATAGACCATCCGTCTGTTTCATAATATTGTCCTTAACAAAACAACTTACTTTTTTACGATTATAATGTCGAGCATATTCAAAAGCATAACGAATTATTTTTTCACATCCTGGCCTTGAAATTAATTTTAAACATTGTACTACCTCATCCGTTTGCTGATGTTCTATACCCGCATAAAGATCTTCCTCATTTTCTCTTACAATGACCACATCCATTTTACGATGCTTGGTATCTACATAAGGAAAATAGCTTTTGCATGGTCTGATATTAGCAAACAATCCTAATGTCTTTCTGAGCGTAACATTAAGACTTTTATACCCTCCTCCTTGGGGTGTAGTTATGGGTGCTTTTAGGAATACCTTACTGGATCTGATAGATTTCCAAGCCTCCGGACTGATTCCACTAGAATGACCAGCCATATACATTTTCTCTCCTATCTCTACCTCCTCTATATCTAACTTTGCCCCTGCTTGTTCTAAAATACTGAGAACAGCATCCATAATCTCAGGACCTATTCCATCTCCCTTTGCAACGGTTATTTTTTTCATTGATTTATTTTTAAATGAATAATGTTAAATCGTATTCCAAAGTTTTAGTCATCATAGCTTATTTGTAACGTACAGTTTACTTTGACTCCTCTTCCTTTTACTCGAGATTGATCAAGTACTTTTTTCATTTCCATGAGATCTTGTTTCAACTCCTCAATTCGTAAACCTCCAGGTCGACAATCGCAACTCGAGTCACGAATAAATTCTTTAAGGTTTTGAATTTTTAGAAATTCTAATTTTGTTTCTACCAGTTCAGAAATTAAATCTTTTGCCTCTTGGGGCGAATAACAGTTATCAACTAAATTGACCTTTTGAATTACTTCTACCATTTTTATTAGATTTTAAATATTAATTAATTTTTTTGTTTAATGACCGAATCAGTAGGCAAAGCATAATGATAAACATTGCCGGTAAGGCTTCGTTGAACATCAACGGATTTATAACTTCAGCGTATATAAACCAAGTGGCACTAAAAAGAACGCAAATAATCAGTTGAAGCCAATGCAAAAAATTAGAATCTTGCATACTCCTTTTAAGCGTACTAAATTTTGAAACTATTTGATTAGGGTGTAAATATTCGATAAGTGTATTCATCATTTTTATTTTTAATGATTACTAAATTTCTTTTGACAACTCAAAAATGATACTTTTTATCATTAGTTTTTATTTATATATTTAATGATTAATATAAGTAACGCTTATGAACTATACATTAAATCAGCTCAAAATTTTCCTGTACATAACTGAATATCAGAGCATTACGAAAGCTGCAGAGGAACTCTATTTAACTCAACCAGCCGTATCTATTCAGCTAAAAAAACTTCAAGAACAGTTTCCTATTCCGCTTACGGAGATCGTAGGAAGAAGACTTTTTGTGACAGATTTTGGAAAACAGATCGCTATGGCTGCTGAAAAAATATTGGCAGAAGTAGAGGCAATAAATTACCAAACCATGCGATATAAAAACATGTTAGCAGGGAGATTAAAACTCTCTGTCGCTTCTACCGGTAAATATGTAATGCCTTATTTCTTATCAGGGTTTATAAATAAAAACAAAGGAGTAGATCTCATGATGGATGTTACTAATAAATCTTTAGTTGTAAAAAGTCTAGAAGAAAACAAGATTGACTTTGCACTCGTTTCTGTAATACCAGATCACCCAAAAACAAATCAAGTTAAGCTTCTTAAAAACAAGCTTTATCTAATCGGAAGTACCCGTTTAAAAAATAAAAAACCAAAAAAGACGATTAAAATATTTGAAGAATATCCTCTATTATTTAGGGAAACAGGTTCAGCAACTAGAAATGCGATGGAAGGTTTTATAGCTGCAAAGAATCTACCCGTTTATAAAAAAATGGAACTTACTTCTAATGAAGCTTTAAAACAAGCAGTCATTGCGGGCTTGGGGTATTCCATCATGCCCTTAATAGGAATTCGTGATGCCTTAAATAATAATGAGGTAGAAATCATACCATTTCGAGGTTTGCCTATTGAAACACATTGGAATATTGTATGGAATAAGTCCAAAAATTTATCTCCAGTTGCTCAGGGTTTTTTAGACTATCTAGAACAAGAAAAAGATCAAATTATTACAAACGATTTTGGGTGGTACGAACAATATTAGACGCTAGACATGACATCTCAACCTAACTAGAAGAAATGTATTAAATTAAGTTTGTTAGATAAGACGGATCAGTTCAGTAATAAAGTCTATGCTTTAGATTGATAGATATCTTTTACGTTTTGCACAACCCATTTTAGACACTCATCAAAAGTCGCAAACAACTCATCGTTAGAAATCAAATCGGGAATAATATCTATACGTTCCATCATATACCTAGGCTGCTTTTGCACATTTACTAGAAGTACTTTTTTACCTGAACTACAAAGATCTACTAATATATCTTCTAAAGCATAAAGCCCCGACTGATCCATATATGGCACCTTACCCATTCTGAATATGATGCAATTCGCAGTATCAGGAATTTGTTTAGCAAGCTGCTGAAAATCACTGGAAGATCCAAAGAACAGAGGACCATTTATATACTTAATAATTACTTCCTCTCTCAAATTTTTTGGAAACTCTGTCTCATCATCCCCCTCTTCTTCAATGTCTAGAGATGTCACGTTTGATTGCTCTCCTGTGAGATCACCTATTTTTTTCATAAACATCAGGGATGCGATAACTAGACCGATACCTACTGCATAAACCAGATCCCAAACTGATGATAATATTAAAACAACGATCATTACAAAAACCTCTTGCTTAGGCATGTACGGCATTGCTCTAAGTCCTTTATAATCCATGACGCCTATCCCAACCGTTATAAGTATCCCCGCAAGTACAGCCGCGGGAATTTTAGACGCCAACGGAGCTAGAGCAAGCATAATAAATAGAAGTAAAACACCAGCGATCATACCTGACAATTTTGTTTTTCCACCTGCATTAATATTGACAACAGTACGGATAGTAGCACCCGCTCCAGGTAATCCGCCAAAAAAACCAGCGATGGTATTTCCTATACCCTGTCCGATGAGCTCCTGATTAGGCTTATGCTTTGTCTTAGTCATATTATCTGCAACCACTGAAGTCAGTAAAGAATCGATGGCTCCTAATAAGGCTAGCGTAAATGCCGTAAAAACATAAGGTAATACCGAATTTAAATTAAAGTCTGTAAAAATCCCCCACTTGATCTGAGGAATACCACTCGGTATCTCTGATATGGATCGATAATCTAAACCAAAACCTACAGCTACACCAGACATAACTAATAATGCCACAAGAGTGCTCGGGATTACCGTAGTGATTTTCTTAAATCCAAAAATGATGATAATGGTTCCTAGGGCTAGCAGCAACTCTAACCAATCTATGTTTTGTAAAGCCCTAGGCATTATTTTTAAAGCTCCGATTACACCTTTGGCTTTAGATCCAGCCAGTGTCTCTGACTCTTTCATAATATCTGCCTCTGTAATTCCTTCTGCCTTGGAAATCGTTTCCTTAAAATTTTCTAATACTAATATCCCTTCTCCTGCTTCTTCTTTTAAAATATTACCGAGTATAATTTCCTCAGCAAAAGGCTTAAACTGATTTACATATTGGAGGTCTTCTTTAGGATAATAACCGATACTAGGTAATATCTGAGTTACAATAATTATAACGCCTATCGCGGTCATAAAACCAGAAACCACTGGATAAGGAATGTATCTAATATATTTCCCTAAGCCCAAAATACCTAAACCAACCTGCATCAATCCAGCCAAAATAAAAACAGTTAATATCGAAGGCAGAGCCTTTTCTACATCTCCATCAAACGTGGCCACAATACCGGAAATAATAAGCATACTTACAGCTGTCATCGGTGCAGTAGGACCAGATATTTGTGTATTAGTCCCACCAAATAAAGCCGCAAAAAAACTGATAAAAATCGCACCATAAAGACCCGCGGTCGCTCCTAACTCCGTACTTACCCCAAATGCTAAAGCTAATGGCAAAGCAACGATACCTGCAGTTATTCCCCCAAAGAGATCTCCTTTAAATTTTGAGAAATCAAAACCGAATTTATTGTTCATTTAAATAGGTATAATAAGCTAAAAAATTAAGCACCAATTACCAAAATGGATTAATTGCTCTTGTCAAAAAGATCAAAGTAAGAACTCTATTGCCAGTTTAAAAAATTATACTTCTGTTTTTTTTTCTCTTAGTTAGTTAAGATTATAATCATGTTATGAAAAAAACTTCTATTACCCGTATCTGAGAAATACCATATCATATAGTCCAGTGCAACTTTGAATGTGACTCAAAATAAATTTGTAGATTAGCCATTATTTATTTGTTATGGCAGTAGGAATAGGCTTTATAGTTTTAGGAGGTTTCTTTGTTGGAGCTCTATTAATGGCCTTAATGGAATTATTATTTAAAATCGACTGGGATAAAGAGACTTTTAATGCTAAAAAAGTGCTCAGTATTTTTAAATGGACCATACTTAGTTTTCTCGTTTTCATATTTTTCATTTATGCTCTTAATATGGGATGGATTAGTTAATCTCCAAAAAAAAGCATACAAAATGGTATTCATTGGTTTTTTTGCGGGAAAACAAAAACTTAACCGTAGCTTGTAGTCTTATATAATAGTATCAAACCCACACCCGATCCATGGCTGACAACTCTGGTTATAAAAAATTTATTTCTGATTTCGAATCAGGTCTTAAAGAAATATTTTCCCAGCACCACCAAGAAGTAAAAAATCTGACAAACAGGGGTTTCTCCAAAGAAACACTCGCCGCAATAATGGAATTTAATCCACTATCTGTGTCTGTTCCTTCTGAATATGGTGGGCGTGGAATGAAGGTAAAAGAATGCCTAGGTGTACTGGAAGCTGCCTCCTATGAGTCCTTATCTTTATCATTAATATTTGGAATCAATATCGCCTTGTTCCTTGAGCCATTTGCTAAATATGGCCAGGACAGCCTTAAGCCTAAAGTATTCAAGAAATTTATTGAAGAGCAAGGAATGGGTGGCCTAATGATTTCCGAACCTCTACATGGTAGTGATGCACTCGGAATGCAAACATCACATTTTTTAAATGGAGATGATACGTATCATTTAAAAGGAACGAAGCACTGGCAAGGCCTAACTGGAATGGCTGATTTCTGGTTAGTTGCTTCCAAAGAACAAAAGTCTGATGGATCTCTAGGTAGAGATATCAGTATTTTTGTAACAGACCAGTCAGAAGATAATCAAAAAATAGAAGTTGCTGAATATTATAAAAACAATGGTCTCTATCCTATTCCATATGGAAAAAACACACTGGATCTAAGTATACCACAGGAGGCACTACTCGAGCCAGAATCAACGGGAATAAAAATGTTGATGGATTTACTTCATCGTAGTAGAATGCAATTTCCTGGTATGGCTATGGGTTTTCTAAAGAGGATCATGCACGAGGCTCATACTTATTGTAATGATCGTCTAGTGAGAGGGAATTCTTTATTACAATTTGATCAGGTACAATATCAGTTCTCTAAACTGCAGCATGCTTTTACAGTATGCTCTGCCATGTGTCATCACAGTTCGCTTACCAGCGGATATGATGTAAACCTCAGCCTTTTCGGGGTAGAAGCTAATACTATAAAAGCTTATGTCACTGATCTCATGCAAAACTCAGCTCAGACACTTACTCAGCTAATGGGTTCTAGTGGCTATAAAATAGAGAGTTACGGTTCGAGAGGAATCATGGATTCTAGGCCTTTTCAGATTTTTGAAGGTCCTAATGAGATGTTATATGGACAGATATCAGAAGCTGTAAGCAAGCAAATGATGAAGCAAAAAATGTCTACGCTCATGGAATATCTATCTAGCTACGATCTCACTAAAGATGCGATTAAGCATTTTAAGGGGCTTTTAGATTTTGGAGTAGAGAGAAGCATGCCTCAACGCAAACATGTCATTATAGGCCAGCTAGTAAGTAGAGTTGTAGTCGCCGATTATGTTCAAAACCTCGCTAACAAAGGATTTAATTCCGAACTCATAAACAACTGTATTCAGAATTTAATCTATGAGGTATCCCAGTTTGTAACAAGCTACAAGACTGAAAACCAAATTTCCCCAGTTGAGGGTTTTAATGATAACTCCTCATGGAAAAGTCTTGTTTGATATTTCTCTTTGAATAAAAAATATAATTTAGATTAAAAAAAATGACACTTGATTTACAAGTGTCATTTTTTTTACCCAATTCTTATACTCTAGTAATTATGCTTTCCTATCTCCCAGCCTGCAGGTTTTAGAATTCTTTCACCATCTTCAGCAGCAGGTTTTTCTAACTGTGTCCCCATACTATCATTCCATCTATTAAGGTATCCAAAAAGTGCAATCACTCCAAGTACTTCTACAATTTCCCCATCGTCCCAGTGCTTTCTCATGTTTTCAGAAATCTCATCAGTCACTGCATTAGGCACTTGTGATGCTGCTATCGCAAGATCAAAAATAGCTCTTTCCCCTTCTGTAAATGCTGGATATGTTTTATACTCCCATATATGATTTAGTCTATCCTGCTCTGAGCCATATCGCTCTGCTGCTCGGATCGCATGTGCCTCACAATATCTACATCCCGTAGTCATACTGGAGATATAGGCTAACTCTCTTTTAAGCGAACTGGTAACACGACCCTTATTCTCCATTACCGCTTTATTCATCTCTACAAAAGCAGTTGATATACGAGGTCTATGCATCATGGTAAATAAACTATTGGGCGTAAAGCCCAAAGTCTCTTCGTAAAACTGAGCCATCTCTTCAGCTTCTTTTGTGGCATTTCTATCTAATGGACTTACTAAAGGTTTTTTCATTTTTTATATTTATTTAATTCAGACTTATTAAAACTTCTTCTCGTGATTTTACTTTTTTATTTACTACTTGCTTATTTGATGTAACATCTGTTATTATCAATCTAAAATAGGATCCTTCCCTACTTATTTCTATATCATTTGTACTACCCATTAATTTGAAATTCCTCAAATTCAAAAAATTCCACTCTGTAGGTAAGGAAGGAGTTATTTTGAATGTATTAAAACTCATAGGCTCTATCCCTAACATCCCTTCTGTAATAATACGGCAGTATAATGCACTCTCAGCAGATAAATGCTTCATATTGTTTTCCGGATAGGCTTCTACGACATAGGGCACATGATCACCTAGTAATCGCTTTCGCGAAAGCGATCGTAACTTTTCATAACCTCTATCTGTCTCTCCTACTTTAAAGATTCCCTGCAGAGCATATAACGTAGCTCGATCCCAAAAAACATTTTGAACAGCCTCTGGATTGAACTCCACTAAGATACCATTCTCTGTCCAAAGCTTATCGAGTAAAGCTTCTACACTCCCTTCCTTACGGCTAGTAATACCCATACTCATAGGTAAACATATCCAATGGCGTAAAAACTTATTTTCTTTAAAATATTTATAGGTTTCTAAACCTTCTTATAGTAGCCCCAAAATAATTTTCTATTACACCTTTCATTTCGTCCTGCCTTTCTTTATAGACTACAGCATGATCTTGTTTACCTATGGCTTTAGCGAGTCGACTAGCATATTTTAATCCACCATAATACAGACTAGATGTGGATAGATTTGCAGTTCCTGTAGTGATACGTCCTTCCATCTCATCGGATTCCGATATAACCGCACCACCATCATTACGATTATTATGGCAATACTCGATACTCCATTCCACCAGAGGCCATAAACTAGAACCTATATCCTTATCTCCTCTAGCTAGTAAATAATGTGTAGTTCCATATGCAATCATAGCAGCATCTCCTCGATCTAAATGTGTCATAGGAAAATTTCCATCTACCTCAAACGAATATGGAATATGCCCTTCCTCTGGAATGTTTTTCTGAAAGTGGCGATAAGCATTTTCTGCTGCCTGATTCCCTAATATATAGCCGAGATAAGGAAAAAAAGGACCGCTATATTCTATTTGATCATTTGCCCAGATACCTACATAATAATTACCACCTCCTGGGGAGTGGACCGACCCCATTGCAGAACTAAATATACTCTCAGCTGCTCGTAATTTTGAAAAATAAAAAAGCTTATTAATGACTGGATCTGGAGTTTCTAAAACCAAATTATTATGAATTTCTAGAATATAATTTACCCTTTGCATGATTGCCTTATCGTCATCAAAATCTTCCGGGGATTCTGTATTCAAAGTAGCCCCATAATAAACAGGAAAATGCATAGATTGCTGTGCAAATATATCCACCTGTTCTGGTGCCTGGCTCTTTACATAAAAAGTATAATCTCCATTATAGCCTTTTTCTCCACTTTGCAGATGGCTATTTTTAAAATGTAATTTTTTATCGAGGCTATCTGTGTTTTTTATTTCCCATTCTTCTACAATATACCTTTCCTCAGGAGAAGGAAATATAATTCTAGAAATCTGCAAACCCTCTACTGGAGCATGATGAAAAGTAATCATCCCATTGATAGATATAGAATCTATAGGACCAGGAACAATCGTTTTATGACCTAGTGTAATCGATGGAAGGAGATCATCATTAATACGCTTACGGTAATAGGCTCTATATTTTTTCCAGTCCGGTTGATCCGACTTATTATAAGTACGTAGCTGCGGAAAGATCACATCTCTTTCTATAGACAAGTTTCTATTCTCATCTACATCGTAGTATATTATAGTTGCTACTTTTAGCCCTGCCATTTCTATATTCTCACTATGAGGTAGTCTATCTTCTTTGGTAAGATCCCATACGATACCTTGGTCATTAGCTATACGCCAGTAATCATTAGATGTAGTATCTTGACCATTTGCAATAAAACTTTGTAGAATTAAAATGAATACGATAAAAACTAATTTCATTTAAGATCCATGTTTTTTGAATAAAATCCGGATAAGGATGGTTTACGTAAAATGGTTCCTACATATATCATGATCGCAACTGTAATGCCTAATGTTCCTCCATAACCAGTGGCCATTTCTACAGCTATAATTCCGCCAGTATAAGAACAAAGTAAAAAAAATCCAATATTCATGGTCTTAGGAATCCAGAATAAAATAACTGCAGTGATTTCGATAATTCCTATGATAAGAATGTATTGATCTAAATTAATTACCGCAAGTGTGTCCACTACCCATTTTGCTCCCATTACCTTATTCATTCCACTAAAAAACAAAATAGAAGAGGCTAGTATCGAAAGGGCATAACCTACTATTCGCTGAGCTGAGTTTATTTGTGGTTCGTGTAGCATATTTTTTTATTCAGATAGTTTTTTTAGAGTATAATCTTATTCATTTAATAAAATCTATTCACTAATGGTGATGATGATGACTGGTAGTATTTAATTTTATAGGTATCAGATCGATTTCTACAGGATCTTTATTTTCAGTTATTTGGTAGCACGCATTTGATTTTAAATCTTCTACAACCTGCATGATTCCAGATCCTGGCCAAGTAATTTCTATTTTATCGATATGAGTTTCTTGACCTAACCCTTTTTCTACGATTAGTGGATTTGCTCCAAAGCTCCCTCCCGAACTAACAGTCGCATACCCTATACGTGATCCAGCAAATATCTTAAGCCTTGCTCCTATTGCCGCTCTGTTTGCTTCTTGGCCTATGAGTTTTATTTTTATCCAGTTATTATCATCGTTAGGATTAAGGAATAAGGCATTCATAAAATTATCACCATCATAAGAACCACCTAAAACATGGTAAATATCCTGATCGCCATCGTTATCTATATCTCCGATAGAGACTCCATGTCCTTTCTGGAGATGTCCTAGACCTGCTGCCGTGGTTACATCTAGAAACTGATTTCCATTGTTATTTAAAAACATCTTGTTAGGAATCAGAGCAGAAAAATCTGGTGTCCCTGTAGCCGCATAAAAGTCCAGAAAGCCATCATTATTTATATCTCCATAATTACATCCCATAGTAAATAATGGTTCTCTTATACCTAGCTGCTTCGTTACATTTTTAAAAGATCCGTCTTGATTATTCTGAAAAATAATCGGTAATTCTGCTTCGGTTTTTAGTCCTAAGTAAGATTTTGCCACTTCTCCTGCAGCTGTTTTAAATTGAGCAAAATCAAAACCACTTACAAAAATATCCTGAAAACCATCTTGATTATAATCAAACATCCAGCACGGAAAACTACGCTGAGGATTACTAGTTCCTGAACTGTTTGCGATATTCTTAAATTTAAAATTGGCGGAAGCCCCTTGATTTTCCAAAAGGTAATTATCCCCCTGTATTACAGAAACATATATATCCACATCTCCATCATTATCAATATCACCAGAGGTACATCCTTTAATAAACAAACTTAGGTCTACACCTTTTTGGGCAGCGACATCTGTAAACGAACCATCTCCATTATTAAAGTAAAGTTGGGAAGGAGCAGAGATAGATTTAGTACTCTCGTTACCTATGAATAGATCTATCCAGCCATCATTATTAAAATCGGCCCACGTGGCTGTCTGAGTCGGAAACTTACTGTAGAGTCCTGTTTTTTTAGTTACGTCTGTAAAGGTCCCGTCTCCATTATTTTGCAGTAATGAGTTAGGATGTGTTCCTTGTTTCCCTAACCATGCTCCTCTTAAAACCAGGACGTCCATGTATCCATCATTGTTATAATCTGCCTGTAATAGGTTAAGACCACTTACTAGTCCAGACAACTTAGCTGACGATGTCTTATCGGTAAAATTTCCATTTCCATCATTCTCAAAAAAGCGTAATTGGTCATCTAAACCATAAGAACTTACCATAAGATCTAGGTGATAATCATTATTAAAATCTTCCATTATAACACCTCCTGCAATATCATTTATACCTAGACCTAGTCCCATGGAAATGTCTGTAAATCTTTTTATTCCTGCATCACTTTTAAACACTTCCGTAGGGATGAGGTGTTCCGATTTTATGTTACCCGGATAATTACCGAGTGTCATTTCCGCAATGTTATACAACCACTTAATCTGTACATCACTAGGATCTTTTTCTAAAAGTTCTAAGAATATTTTTTTCGCTGCGGTAGAGCCATCTACATTTTTATGTACTCCTTCTTTTTCGATAGGAAGTAAACAAGAAAATTGATTGTGATTTGCTTGGCAGTTTTCTATCTCACCTTTTCTTAAATAACAGATACCCAAAAATGCTTTTAGGTCATGAAACTGTTTAGCAGGTAATCCTATTTTGTTTTTATTTATAGTTGTGATTAGTGACTCCATACGCCGGATACTCTCATTATATTTCCCAGCCTTTAACCATTCGTCAGATGATTTAAAAAGAAGATGTAATTTCTGAGCCACATCTTGCACTTGTCTAAAAGTCGCATCATACTGAGAGGCACGTTCTCCATTTAAATGCCAGCTTTCGATATCACTTTTATCCATTGCAATCTGAGACAGTTCTGCAATCATCTCCTGAGTAGAACTGTGATCGATAGACTTATCATTTTTAGAGGGAGAGGGACTTACGTCCGAATGTTCTTCTTGCTGAGCATTAGAAACAGAATCAGGTTTGCAAGAAAACAAATGAACCAATAAAAAAAACAGACCTAATTTTATGCAAGATTTTATCATAGGGAAATTCTATAAAAACCAAAAGACTTATGATCAGATCTAAGATTACTCACTAGGGAGATTATTAAACTCTTCTTCCTTAGCTGCAAACCATTTTTGCATATCTTCTGGGTTATGCATTAACTCACGCATTTTACCCATCGCCTCCAGATGAGCAGCATCCTTTTGTTCATACATCGCTGTCCCATGAGCTTTACTTAACTGAGCGATCTCTGTAAAAGTCTCAGCTTTAAATTCTTTGTCGCAAGCTCCTCCTAATTGTTTACAGGTCATCGTTTTCATAATTGTAGATTTTAATCTTTAGTTACCAAATATACTTAATCTCAAATTATGCAAAAGCAACTTCGCATCAGTGGATTTCCTGAGCAATCTGCAGAGATTTATTAGGTTCATCAAAAAGATTCTTTTTACACATGTGGGCTGTAAAAGAAAAAAGAGTTAGAAAATGAATTTCTAACTCTTTTTGAAGTGACCGGTCTGGGGCTCGAACCCAGGGCCCACGGCTTAAAAGGCCGTTGCTCTACCAACTGAGCTAACCGGTCTTGCTCTTAAAGCGACGCAAAGATAGTTTCTCTTTTCAATTATTAAACCTCATTTGCAGTTTTTTGTTGAAGAAACTACATTTTTTTTTCAATAATGTATCTTTTGCCCTCTTCTGCTAGTCTTGTATTCGAAAAAACAGCTTTGGCTTCCAATAATAAAGGAGTTACATTTTTATATCTACTCGAGTAATGCCCTATGACGAGCTCTTGAGCCTCAGCCTTTTGTGCTATTTGTGCTGCCTCTTTAGCTGTACTATGCATTCTATCCTGAGCTTGTTGTTTTAAATCTTCCAAATAGGTCGCCTCGTGATAGATAAGATCTGCATTTTTTATAAATGACATAAAAGATTCGGTGTAAACCGTATCCGCACAGTAAGCATAAGATCTAAATCTATGAATAGGTAAAACAAGATCTTTATTTTTTATAATATAACGTTCCGCTCGATTACTATTTCCTCCACTGCCAGGTCGTACAATATCACTCCCCGTTTTTACGGCTTTTATCTCCTCTACTGTTAAGTTATATTTTGCAATCGCAGCTTTATCAATATTTAAAGAAGATATTTTTTCATCAAATCTAAAGCCCCATGTGGGTATCCGATGCTCTACTGGAAAAGCAGTAACAGTCATATCAGGTCTTTCTAAAATCACCTCTCCTACTCCTTCATTTAGGGTTACATACGTGAGTGGATAACTAATATGGCTTCCACTGATCTCTAAAAATGTATTTATAAATTTAGAAAGATTAGGAGGTCCATAAACAGTAAGTGGTTTTGTACGAGAGGAAAGACTCAGAGAAGTCAGAAATCCAGGTAGACCTAGAATATGGTCTCCATGCAGATGGCTGATAAATATATCTTGAATTTTATTGGGCTTTAAGCCAAAGTCACTGATCCTTTTTTGAACAGACTCTCCTGCATCTATTAAAAACGCAGCGTTTCCAAATTCTAAATATTGCGAAGTTGTGTGACGTCCAAAACAAGGCTTGGCAGAATTACAACCAAGAATAGTTAGACAAAAATCCATCTACTCTTCCTCTCCTTTTACCTCTTTCTCTAGTTCACCCATCATAACATAATCTACAGATTCTGATAAAGTAGGGATGATGGTCAGGATAGTTTCCAGTCTAGAAATTTCTATTAATTTTTTTACCGCAGGATGATTAACTTCTGTCAGAATAAAAGAACCATAGTCCTTCCACAATCTGTTAGCAGTAAGGATAGAACTTAGTCCAGAAGAGTCTACATACTTGACATTAGATAAATTAAAAATCAAATTTCTTACTCCTTCGTTTCTTAAGAAAACAAATTCAGATTTAAGATTAGGAGCTAGAAAAGCATTTAAGTTTTCTTCGTCAATAGAGAATACAGAATATCGATCTTTTTTATCTAAGGAAAATTTCATGATTTATCATTTCAGCCCGCAAATTTATCCAATTTATGTTAGTAATCATTGGAATATGAATCTTTATTAGTATGACAAATGTGGTAAATATAATATCATCACTGAACATTATATATCCTATATACGTCTATTAATGACAAAAGGTCATCAATTATGGCAATGGTATAGAAATAGCAGAATGAATAAAAGAAGTAATGATGATAAATCGTTAATTTTATAAATACATATAAAAGGAGGAGTTATAGATGAATAGAAAATTCTCACCCAAAGTAAAGAAAATCATATCTCTAAGTAGAGATGAAGCTGTAAGACTTGGTCACGATTATATCGGAACGGAGCATCTTTTATTAGGTATGATAGAAGATAAAGATAGTCTGGCTATTAAAGTACTCGACTCTCTGGATATAGATATAGAAGAACTAAAATATAAAATAGAAGATAACACCTCAGACAGAAAATCAGATAACACTGGTCTTAATGTAGGAAACATTCCTTTAAACAAACATGCAGAAAAAGTACTCAAGGTCACTTTCCTTGAGGCTAAGCTGTATAAGAATGAAGAAATTGCTCCTGAGCATCTTATGCTTTCTATTTTAAAACATAATGAAAATCTCGCTTCCAGAATACTCAAAAAATATGATGTAGATTACGAGGCTTATAAATCAGAGTTAGAATACGTCATACAAGAAGAGCAGTCAGGAATGTCAGAATTTTATACCTCTAATGAGTCTGACCTTCCTATGGATGAGGAAGATGATGCCTTTAGCTCGGGAGGAAGCGGCAGTGGAAGCTCAAGTCCAAGAGGTGGAAAAAAATCTGGAAGCCGATCACGGACTCCTGTACTTGATAATTTTGGAAGAGATATCACTAAACTCGCAGATGAAGGTAAACTAGATCCTATCATCGGAAGAGAAAAGGAAATCGAACGAGTATCGCAGATCTTAAGTAGACGAAAGAAAAATAATCCTATCCTAATCGGAGAACCAGGTGTAGGTAAGACGGCTATTGCCGAAGGTCTTGCTCTTAAAATCCAACAGAAAAAAGTATCTCGAACGTTGTTCAATAAAAGGATCGTGATGCTAGACCTTGCTGCTTTAGTAGCAGGTACAAAATATAGAGGCCAGTTTGAAGAGCGAATGAAAGCGATAATGAATGAGCTGGAAGGCTCCAGAGATGTCATCCTCTTTATAGATGAGATCCATACTATCGTAGGAGCAGGAGGAGCTACAGGATCATTAGATGCCTCTAATATCTTTAAACCAGCATTAGCTAGAGGAGATCTACAATGTATAGGTGCTTCTACTCTAGATGAGTACAGGCAACATATAGAAAAAGATGGAGCCTTAGATAGAAGATTCCAAAAAGTAGTAGTTAATCCCCCTACTCCAGAGGAAGCAATTACGATTCTTCAAAATATCAAAAACAAATACGAAGATTTCCATTACGTGGAATACTCTGATGAAGCGATAGAAGCATGCGTAAATTTATCTGAGAGATATATAAGCGATAGGTTTTTACCGGACAAGGCGATCGATGTAATGGATGAGGTCGGAGCACGTACGCATCTTAAAAATATCCATGTTCCTAAATATATAGAAGAGTTAGAGACTGAGATCGAGGAGGTAAAAGTAGAGAAAAACAAAGCTGTCAAAAATCAGCAGTACGAAAAAGCAGCTGATCTCAGAGACTCAGAGTCTAAGCTTTTAAAGAAACTAGAGCAATCTAAGATCGCCTGGGAAGAGGAATCTAAAACTAAAAAGTATCCTGTAGATGAGGAGGCGATATCTGAAGTAGTATCTATGATGACAGGTATTCCTGTTACCAGAGTTGCTCAGAGCGAGAGTAATAAGCTTGTCAGTATGCCAGATGATATGAAAAAAATGATCATCGGTCAAGACGAAGCCGTACTCAAAATTACTAAAGCGATACAGCGAAATCGTGTGGGTCTAAAAGATCCTAATAAACCTATCGGTACGTTCATTTTCTTAGGTCCTACCGGTGTCGGTAAAACAGAACTTGCAAAATCACTTGCTCGATACATGTTTGACTCAGAAGATGCACTCATCCGTATAGACATGAGTGAGTATATGGAAAAGTTCTCTGTAACGAGACTTATCGGAGCCCCTCCAGGATATGTAGGATATGAAGAAGGTGGACAACTTACAGAAAAAGTAAGAAGAAAACCATACGCGGTGATCCTATTAGATGAAATAGAAAAAGCCCATCCAGATGTGTATAACATTTTGTTGCAAGTTTTAGATGATGGCCAGCTTACAGATGGACTTGGAAGACGTATAGATTTTAAAAACACGCTGATCATTATGACTTCTAATATCGGAGTAAGAGATCTTAAAGATTTTGGTCAGGGTGTAGGATTTGCTACTCAAAATAGACAAGATACTGCTGGAGAAAATTCTAAGGCTATCATACAAAAAGCATTAAAAAAGACTTTCTCTCCAGAATTTCTAAACAGGATAGACGACATTGTCATTTTTAATAGTCTAACACAGGAAGATATATCTCAGATTATTACAATCAGTCTAGCATCTTTGATGAAGCGATTAGAAACGATGAATTATTCTTTATCTTTGGATGCAGCAGCTAAGAAATTTGTAGCGGAAAAAGGTTTTGATCCTAAGTACGGAGCCAGACCGCTAAATAGAGCCATCCAAAAATATATAGAAGATCCACTAGCAGAATTTATTCTGCATCAGAATCCGGGAGAAGGATCTAAACTTAAAGCTAAGCTTAATAAAGAAAAAGATGGTTTAGTAATCAGTTTAGTAAAAAGCACAACTACTCAGGATATCAAGGAATAATTCAATAAATTAAATAACTTTATAGCATTAACATTTTTAATTAAATAGTATATCATTTGGCAATAAGAAGAAAGCGGACTTTTCAAAAACGAGATACCACTCCTAAACATAATATAAACCTTTACATAAAGGTCCCTAAGATCAGACTTGTAGGGGATAATTTTGAAGATCTAAGCGAAGCAGCGGGAAGAACTTTAGAACCAGGTATTTACAGTACTTCCGAGGCTGTAAAATGGGCTCGAGCTGTAGATTTAGACCTAGTAGAGATAAATCCTAAGGCTGATCCTCCAGTATGTAAAATCATCGATTATAAAAAATTCCTTTATCAAACTAAGAAGAGGGATAAGGAGATGAAAGCAAAAACCAAGAAAACGGTCGTCAAAGAGATCCGTTTTGGTCCTAATACAGACGAGCATGATTTCCAGTTTAAGCTTAAACATGCCCAGAAGTTTCTTGAAGATGGAGCTAAGGTTAAAGCCTATGTACACTTTAGAGGTAGAACAATCGTTTTTAAAGACAGAGGAGAATTACTGCTACTTAGACTCCTTAATGATCTACAGGAGCTAGGATCTGCAGAAGAGCTGCCAAAATTAGAGGGAAGACGAATGATCGTTATCATCTCTCCTAAAAAGTCTGGAAAGAAAAACTAATAATAATTACCATTTATGTTGCTAAGGTGTAGGTGTTTGCCTACTTTTGCAGCCTATTTTAATAAAGGAGACGTATGCCTAAGATGAAAACAAATTCCAGTGCAAAGAAAAGGTTTAAGATAACCGGCTCTGGAAAAGTAAAGAGATTTCAAGCAGGTAAGAGACACTTGCTTAGAAAGAAATCTAAGAAAGCTAAAGGAAACCTGACTGGTTCTACATTAGTAGCTAAAGCTGATGAGAAAAGAATCAAAGATTT
This sequence comes from uncultured Saprospiraceae bacterium, assembly GCA_938015805.1. GTDB lineage: Bacteria > Bacteroidota > Bacteroidia > Chitinophagales > Saprospiraceae > JAHDHU01. The sequence goes on from CALLXF010000002.1 coordinate 52,643, forward strand.
ACTTTGCCTTACTTAAACCTAAATTTATTTTTTAACGAGCTTGTAGGTAAAAGTATTCGATAAAGAATCTCTACAAGGAACTAAAAACAACAAACTATGCCACGATCCGTAAACGCGGTCGCTTCCCGTAGAAGAAGAAAGAAAATTTTAAAAGCTGCCAAAGGTTATTTTGGAGCTAGATCTAAAGTCTATACTGTAGCAAAAAATGCTGTCGAGAAAGGATGGTGTTATGCTTATAGAGATCGTAAAAATAAGAAAAGAGCATTTAGAAGGTTATGGATTACGCGTATTAACGCAGCCTCTAGAATGGAAGGCATGTCCTATTCTACGTTTATGCACGGACTATCTAAGTCTGGATCAGGATTAAATAGAAAAGCTCTTGCTGATCTAGCCATGAACCATCCAGTACAGTTCAAAGCAATCGTAGATTCTGTAAAGTAATCTTACTGATATAAAAATTTAAAAGCCGATGCTGTTTTCAGTATCGGCTTTTTTTTATCTATCGTTTCAACTAAAGATCAAATGAATCTACAATAGTAAGTAGTACCAAAGTAGTTTTTAGGAAGTAAAGAATTCTCCCTAAAATACCACTTGCTGAACTAACGATCTTTTTCCGTCCGATATCTGTATAAGATACGCACCACTTAGAATCCCTACTTCTAATTGGATTTGATTTACTCCTGTAGTGATCGGGTAATTTTGCAGGAGCATTTTTCCATCTGTAGTATATAGCATTAAAGATTTATCATTACCTATATTTCGGACAGTTATACGCTGATCTCCTGTATAAATAACAAGTTCATCTGTACTGATCTCACTCGAGGATACCGATTCTGGAACGAGAACAACATCTTGTATCATCACTGATGTTTTGTCTACTGATAGTGTCAGTTTCTGACTTACATATCCTTCCGCACTGTAGGTAACATCATAATTTCCGTTATCTAAGTATCTAAAATAACCCCCATGTGGTAACTGACTAAACACCTGAGAATTATCCTCGTCGTGTCCAGTGATAAATACTTCTGCCTCTACAGGTTCACCTGTCACACTATCCGTAATCACACCTCTAAGTCCCAAAGTAGATGCTTCTAAATAATTTAATAGAGAACGATAATTGTATTCCCAGTGGTCAGGAAGTTTATCAGAGTCTAATAATTTTTGGTTACTAAGCTCTAGCGTAAATTCTCTTCCTCTGTGTGTATGCGTCATAAAATCCTGTCGTCCTCCATTTACTTCATACCAGTCATAGCCATTAGTAACCCCATTATCTAGATCGTTTAGATAGCCTTGCGGCGAATGTAAATGTACCGTATCTACATACATCCGACCTTGGCAAATCCACCAGTCATTATCAGCAGCCCTTCTCTCATAGGTGTCCCATGGATAATTAAAAACCTCTGCCCCGCCATGAAAATTTCCAGACATATTAAAATCCTCTTGAGCCAGTTCCATAAAAATCAAGGTTTCTTCCTGATACACATTTCCATCAGGATTAGGGCCATCCTCATGATCTGGAAAATTACGATTGAGGTCTACGTTATTTGCATTTCTCCTGCTCGCTCCAGCTACACTATTATTTCCTGTACGGTATGTACCATCCGGATTTGCAAGTGGGTTTATCCATATTTCTATTCCATTAACTAGATCTGTAACTCTCTGATCTGCATCATAATTACATAAAAGATAGTCCGATAATCTCAATAACAAAGGATATCCTGCTGACTCATCCCCATGCATCGTCGAGGTATATAGAAACTTAGGCTCGTTTTCTCGCTCTGATACATTATCACTGATTTTTAAAGCTATGATTTCTCTACCACTAGAAAGTGTTCCTAGGTTTTTCAACTGGCAAATCTCGGGATAGTCTGTCGCAAACTGTTGCATCATCCCTAGGTATGCCTCATACGTAGGATAAAAATCCCAAGTCGTCGAAAGACATCCATTAGGATCTCTAGAAATAATATCATCGAGTGCTTCCTGACTGAGCATTTTTAACGTTCTCTGCTGATAGTACGCTTTATCAATCGTAAAGAGAATTTCTTTTTCTAAAAAAGCGTCAAACTGCTCTTCGGCGATATTTAAGTAAATAAACTGATCTGTCGAACCATGATCTATAGAAGCGACTTTAGAAATTTGCTCGAGTACCTCGTGGCTTGGTCGATCTATAATTACATTTATCTCATCGTAATCCTCAAAAATTTGCTGGCATTGATCCAGCACTTCAGTACTTTGCTGCGATATGAGGCTAACCGCAAATAAGATTAAAAAAGAGAATGTAAGAATGTAATTTTTAAATGGCTCCATAAAATCTTGTAGTTATTTTAAATGCACAATAGATAGCTAATTGAGCTCGATGCTCCGTCAGTAGTAAAACTACCTCAACAACACCCATAAAATTACTCCAAAAAATATCAATCCTTATTAAAACCTATTGATGATCTCACAAATATGTCGTCATCTGTAGCACTTTGAGATATATTCAGTACATCTGCATCGATGATCTTTTTGAGATCTCTTTTAGAAACCTCAGTTTGCTTAGATAGTCTTAGGTTTTGATTTTTTATGATATCATTGATGACACTGCGTACTGCCCTAGCATTTCCAAAATACTTATCTTTTCTAGCATATAATTCCTGTAAGTGTATCTTAAGTATTTTTTTGGCGGAAGCCATCATTTTATATCCGGAGTCGATAGTCATCTTATCAGCTATCGCTAACAATTCTGTGGCATTATAATCATCAAACTTAAGTACTTTATCAAATCTAGATTTTAACCCCGGATTAGTTTTGAGGAAGCGTTCCATATTATCAGGATATCCAGCAACGAATACAAAAAACTCTCCTCTCTGATCTTCCATCCTTTTTAGAATAGTCTGTATGGCCTCATTCCCAAAATCTCCTTGCATACCGTTAAAATTAGAAAGTGCATAAGCCTCATCTATAAAGAGCACACCTCCTATCGCTTCATCGATGCGTTCTGAGGTTTTTATAGCCGTCTGACCTACAAAACCAGCGACCAGTCCCTGACGATCTGTTTCTACCATATGTCCTCTCTCTAGTATTCCCAGTGCTTTATAAATAGATGTCAGTATCCTCGCCACTGTCGTTTTACCTGTTCCTGGATTTCCAATAAACACAGTATGCAGATAAAATTTCTTAAGTACATCCTTTCCGGACTTACCATAATATCCTACGATGTCCACCAGTTCTCTGATATCCTTTTTTACATTTTCGATCCCGATGAGATCGTCGAGTTCTTTTAGAGAAGCAGCTAATAATTCGTGATCGATAGGAATATCAGGAAGTGATTTTTTCTGAGCTACATTTATTTTGAGCACATCTCCTAATTGTATCTCCGCAAGATCTTCCACACTAGTTTGTTTAGGCTTTTTGCGTCCCATGACTCGAAGTCCTAGGTTCATTTTTGCCTTATCGAGGAGTTGATACACAAATCTGGCATTTCCAAAACTCTTGTTTCTATCCCGATATGCTTTGCGTATAATATCATCTAATTTAACTTTGGCATCAGGAGAAAGAGTGATTTCTTTTTCCTTAGCTGCAAATTCTGCTATCAATGAAAGTTCCTGCGGTAGATAATCTGAAAAATCAAAAAAGTGTTTAAACCTAGATTTAAGTCCTGGATTAGAATCTACAAAATAACCGATCTCTTTAGGATAACCCGCAACGATAACGGCCAGATCTCCCTTTCCATTAGACATCTCTTTGACCAATATCTCGATTACTTCTCTCCCAAAATCTTTACTGTCATCATTGGCTCTAGCCAGACTATATGCCTCATCTATAAACAATACACCTCCTCTTGCTTTTTCGATGACCTCTCTAACCTTAGGGGCCGTCTGTCCGATATACTCTCCTACTAAATCTACACGATCTACTTCCGTTACATGTCCTTTAGATAATAGTCCCATCTTTTTATAAAGCGAACCCATCATCTTAGCCACTGTTGTTTTACCCGTACCCGGGTTTCCAGAAAAAACCGAATGGATATTAATCTGATCTCTCTCCTCAAAACCTTTGTCCTTCCTCAGTTTTAAAAACTGGATATACAGGGCATGTTCTCTAACTTGTCTTTTTATTTGCTCTAATCCGATAAGAGCATCGAGCTTTGCCATGATTTCCTCAAAACCCTCCGAACTGATTTCCGTTTCTTCCTGAGTAAGTGTCTTATTCTCAAAAGGCAAGGTTAACGCTGGAATCCCCTCTTCCATTTCTTCTCCTACATCAAAAGGTACAATCCCCAGAAGGCGATCCATAAACACCACTTCGACAGTATAATTCCCTTCTCTCCATGACCCTTTTACATTACTCCCCCATCCTGCAGATATTCGTATTTCCTCTTCTCCTTTTTTGATATTATTTAATCGGACAACTTGACCTTTGAGCTCCTTAGCTTGATTATAAAATTTTACAAACAGTTCACAGTGCCATGGTAATCTAGTATTTAGATTGTTTAAAATAATGTCCGCATACACATACCGTGTTTCTTCTGTAGAAAATCGTTTAAGATATCTTCTATCATTCTCATCGACGTCATCGTACTGGCCTTCATAGAGCTTTACGGCATTTAGTTTTAGGTATTCTCCTCTGTTATTCTCTGTGCGTCGATCAGGTTCTTCTACATAAAAATACTTAGATGCTACTTTTTCACCATCGATAAGAGCTTCCCAAAAATAAGTCCCTTTCTTCCAAAAAGCTCCCTCTTTCTTATTCCCCCACCCCTCTCTTACATAAACTACATTATCATACTTGCTTACCTTACGTTTAAATTCTAAAGAGCAAACCTCCTTTTTTCTACTCTTAAGTTGGTAACATTTAAGTTGTACATTTACCTCCCACACTGCATTATCAAAAAACTTATTATAAAATGATAATTCGGCGTAAACATAGGTAGTCGCAAATCGATCAAAAACTTGACGATACTTTTTCTTATTATCCGCAAGCCACTCCGTAGAAGAGTACACTTTTAGTTCTTTAAATTTATATTTTGGTGTTCTTGAGGGTTTTGTATTCTCTGCCATATCCTTATCTTCTAATTGGTCATAATGTATTATAGAAATTCCACTCTTACCAATCCTGAGGCGAGTTTATTCGGAAAAAGTTAATCACATTACGATTATTTATAATGTGTATAAGCAAATTGTCTTTATTCCGAAGAATAATACACATTCTTTAGAACTAGATCGCTCACTTATTGTTGTTACTCAGTATATAATTTACTTTTACATAATATATATTTTTAAAACAAAGGAAACGAGATGGCTAAAATCACCTTCCATTTTGAGGATAAAGAAATTCCGACAAAAGTGGTAGAAAACGTGGAGGCGGGTTACACGATACAGGATGTAACGGAGGATAATGATATCCATTTAAATCATAACTGCGGCTGTGTTTGTGCTTGCTCAACCTGTCATGTTTATGTAGAAAAAGGAAACGAAAGTTTACCTGAGATATCTGATAGAGAGGAGGACTTTATAGACAGAGCTATCGATCCACGTATAGAAAGTAGACTGGGATGTCAGTGTATTATTCAGGATAAAGATGCAGAACTCATAGTTACCATTCCAGACCAAAGCGGCATCATCGGTCACGAACATTAAAAATTAAAAAATGGCATTTGAAGAATTTGATGACATGCCCATAAACTGGGCTGATCATGAAGACATCGCAATCAAGCTCTACGATAAATTTGGGGATGATTTTACAGAAAGTAAAATCTATAGAATCAGATTTACCGATCTCATAGAATGGGTGATGAGCATCGATTGTTTTGAGGGTAAAAAAGAAGATTGCAATGAAGGACACCTAGAGCAAATCCAAGCAAAATGGGTTTATGAATGGAGAGATAACCAATAATGGCAAATGCTGGATATTCTTAATAAGATTTAGATAAGAAAAATTCCTAAAATGTAATATTCCTCGATTGAACAAGCCTAAAATTTTCTAATGGACTTTTCAAAATTTCACGATATCACTACTTTTATTTTTGACGTAGATGGAGTCTTATCGGATGGCTCGCTACAGATTACAGAAGCTGGAGAGTTACTGCGTACTGTAAGTGCCCGAGATGGGATGGGTATCCGTATGGCCATAGATGCTGGCTATAATGTGGCGATAATTACAGGTGGAAAATCTCCTGGAGTGGAAGATCGATTCAGAGCATTAGGAGTTCAGGATTACTACGGCAGTGCATGGAATAAAGCAGAGGTCCTAGACGATTATCTAGCTTTAAAAAATCTGGCTTTCGCCAATGTTTCATTTATGGGCGATGATGTCAATGACTTAGCAGTATTAAAAAAAGTAGGGCTATCCGCTTGTCCTAAAAATGCAGCAAATGATATCCTTCCCATTTGCGAATTTGTGAGTACATACGACGGTGGAAAAGGATGTGCTCGAGAGCTAATCGAAAAGACCATGCGTATCCAAAATAAATGGATAACTTCGTAGGTATTAAATAAATCCAGCTTGTCTTTTTTTAAAATTATACGGTTAAAAAATCTATTGATCGTTGCCATGACGCAATTGTTCTTTCAGTTTTTTGTAATCCATCCTATATTTAAAGAGGCAGATATTCCATTGGCTTTAAGCCCAATAAACTTCTTTCTATTAGTTCTATCCACCCTACTAATTACAGCTGGTGGAAATGTGATCAATGATATTTTTGATTATAAAATCGACCAGATAAATAAAGGAGAAAAACAAATTCTAAAAACTCAGTCCGATCTAAAATCAGCCAAAAATTTTTATCTGATCATCCTCGTAACTGGTGCCATGATCGCATTTTATGTTGCCTACGATATAGAAAATATTAAATTGTTTTTCATATATCCTCTTGCGGTATTATTGCTTTTCCTTTATTCGTTTAAACTAAAACATATTCCTTTTATCGGTAACCTTGTGGTATCAATATTTATTTCCTTAGTTATTTACATCCTAGTATTTGCAGAGAGGGTCGGTGCATCTACTCTAGCCACTGATCATGAGACACTGTACTTAAAGTTTTTCTTGCTGATATATGGATTTATGTGGTTTGCTTTTTTGACTAATATGGTGAGAGAAATAATCAAAGACTTAGAAGACATAGAAGGCGATCGCAAAAATAATAGCAAGTCCTTACCGATTACCATCGGGCCTAAAGGAGCTAAAATAGTAGCGATATTTTTTAACGTCATACTAGTACTCACACTTATATTTTTAAATATGAAAAATGATCCCGACGGAAGCTTTTTTAAAGGAGCTTACGAGTGGCTTCTATTACTAATAGCTATTGCTTTTTTAAAATTGATCTGGCAAGCAAAGCTAAAATCAGAATTTTACCGAATTAGTCAATCACTTAAAATCTATATGATTTTGGGGTTATTTTATGTTCTCTTTTACTATAATATTTAGCCATGAAGTCTTCTTATAATATTGTCCTCGCTAGTAAATCACCTCGACGATCTAGCCTACTTACCCAGATGGGTTTTAGCTTTGAGAATCGTACAAAGGATGTGGAAGAATCTTATCCAGCGGCTCTACCCGCAGATAAAGTAGCTCTTTATATCTCAGAAAAAAAGGCTGCTGCTTTTAAAAGTGAACTTAAAGAAAACGAACTGATCATCACTGCTGATACTGTAGTAGTCTATGATAATCAGGTGCTAGGAAAACCAGTAGATGATCAAGAGGCATTTACTTTTATAAAATCCATGAGCCATAATAGCCATGATGTATATACCGGCGTAACGATCTTAACTAAGGATAAAAAGATCAGTTTCTCAGATCGATCGATCGTACATTTTTCTGAAATAACCGACGAGGAAATCCATTTTTACATTAGAGAATATAACCCTTCTGATAAAGCGGGAGCCTATGGTATACAAGAATGGATAGGTCATAATTTTATCCATAAAATAGAGGGATCATATACTAATATTATGGGACTGCCCACCGAGAAATTATATCGCACTTTAAAATCTCTAGAAAAAATCTGATAAGTTAGGCACAACCTTTTCTGACTACCGAGCTACAAACTCTAAACATAACCACTCCCCTTTTTTGTTTTTATTTACAAGCGTAAAATGCTCTTTAGTATATGCATCTGAAATCAGATCTTGATCAGATTCCAGGATTCCAGACATCAGAAGTATGCCGTCATCTTGCATTAACTTACATAGGTCAGCGGCAGTATTTAGGAGCACATTTCTATTTATATTAGCCAGGACGATATCATACCCATCATCTTTTATCGTATCGATTTCGCCATGTAAGATTTTAATATCATTTGTATTGTTAAGCAGGCAATTTTCTTCACTATTAGTTACCGAGTGCATATCATAGTCTATCGCTGTGATATCTATCGCCCCTAGCATATTTGCGAGTATTGCTAATATCGAAGTACCACATCCATAGTCAAGGATCTTTTTGTTTTTCCATTCCATTCCGAGCATCCGATCCATCATCATGTAGGTTGTCTCATGATGTGCCGTTCCAAACGCCATTTTTGGATTGATGATAATATCATATTTAATGCCCTCAACTTTCGGATGAAAATCCGCCCTAATATTTATCTGATCACCTATCGTAACTGGCTTAAAATTTTGTTCCCATTCTTCATTCCAGTTTTTATCCTCTAAAGCTTTATACTCATGAGTAAAAGTATAGATCATCTTGAGTGATTCTAAGACTTCATCTATTTGTTCTCTTGATAATTCTGTTATTTGATAGTACCCGACCAATGCATGATCCGCCTCATAAAATGACTCAAAAGCCAACTGTGATAACCAAGCAGAGATCTCATCATACTGAGCTGGATCGATCGTAATTTCTATAGAATGGTAATTACTCATTAAGAAAATTTTCTTGCTTTTAGCGTATTCATCAAAAGTGAAGTGACAGTCATGGGCCCTACTCCTCCTGGAACAGGTGTGATGTATAATGCTTTGTTTTTGCATGCTTCAAAATCAACATCCCCCACTAAACGATAGCCCCTTTTTGCCTCTGAATCTTCTATTCTATTGATCCCTACGTCTATAATCACGGCACCTTGCTTTACCATATCCTCTGTTACAAAATTAGGATATCCGATCGCTGCGATTATGATATCAGCTCTTAGTAATTCGGTTTTAATATTCTTAGTACGACTATGTGTGAGAGTAACAGTACAATTACCGACTTTTGCCTTTCTAGACATCAGTATGCTCATCGGGGTTCCGACGATATTTGATCGTCCTACGATGACACAGTGTTTCCCAGACGTCTCAATTTTATAACGATCGAGCATCTGTACAATACCATAAGGCGTAGCTGGTAAAAAACAATCCAAGCCGAGAGACATTTTACCTACATTAACCGGATGAAAACCATCGACATCTTTAGAGGGATCGATCGCCATGGTTATTTTCATCTCATCGATATGCTTAGGTAATGGGAGCTGTACTATAAAACCATCAATCTCTTCGTTTTTATTAAGCTGGTCGACGAGTTCTAGGAGCTTTGCCTCTGTGATATCCACCTCTTTTTGTATCAATGTAGACTGGAATCCAACTTGCTCACAACTACGCACTTTTGACCTAACATATGACTGACTTGCTGGATTTTCTCCCACTAAAATAGCAGCAAGATGAGGAGCTCTTTCTCCATGGCTCACTAGGACTTTTACTTCTGCCGCGATCTCTTCTTTTATGGTATTAGAAAGTGCTTTACCATCTATGATATTATCATTTCTTATCATGAAGCGAAGGTAATAAAATGTTATGTTCTTTAAAACCGTGACAAAAGACTGTTAAAATAATACTCTTAAAACAAACCTTCTTTACTGTCCTTTAGTATGGATGAATTAGTATTGTTAATATTGCAGGATGAATGTAACTGATGTCCAGAATAGGTACTTAAAAGTTTTACAAGATCAAAATAAGTTTCCTACTTATATAGCTGGACAAACTCCTATAGATCACTCCCAATCCTTAAAAGGGAACATCGAGAATTTTATTGGATTTGCTCAGGTTCCGATCGGATTGGTCGGTCCATTACAGATGGACGGCTCGGCTGGAATCAGTGAACACTGGGTACCTATGGCTACCACAGAAGGGGCTCTCGTGGCATCATATAATCGTGGAGTAAAAGCGGGATCATTATGCGGAGGCTTTATATCAAGAACGATTTCTAATCAGGTTCAACGTAGTCCATATTTTGAATTTGAGCGACTTACGGATGCTTTAGAGTTTTGCAATTGGATAAAATCTGTGGAATCTCTACTCAGTGACAGAGTGAGCCAAGAAAGCCGCTTTGCTAAACTTACAGACGTGAAGGTGTTACAAGAAGGCAATGGTGTACACGTGACTTTTTCTTATGAGACAGGTGCCGCAGCAGGGCAAAATATGGTTACGCTAGTTACGGACCATATTGCCAGGCATGTCCTAGAACATGCCCCAAAAAAACCAAAGCTCTTCTACATCGAAGCAAATATGTCAGGAGACAAAAAAGCCAATATCAAATCACTAAGTAAAGTACGGGGACGTAAAGTAATATCAGAAGTAGTTCTCACAAAAGACGTTATCCATAATGTCCTAAAAACAACAGCGGAAAGAATCACTAAGTTCTGGCAAACAGGAACATTAGCAGCTGTACAATCAGGTGCTGTAGGAAATAACGGTCATATAACTAATGCTCTTACAGCCATCTTTATAGCATGTGGTCAGGATGTCGCTTGTATCGCTGAGGCCGCGGTAGGAATCGGTCGACTAGAAGCCAGAAATAATGGAGATCTCTATGCTTCTCTCACTTTACCAGGATTAATAGTAGGGACTATCGGCGGCGGAACGAGCTTACATACGCAAAAAGAATCTTTAGCAATAATGAACTGCAGTACACCCGATGATGTAAATAAATTTGCAGAGATCTGCGGTGCAGTTGCTCTAGCTGGTGAGCTATCAATCGGTGCCGCAATAGCAGAAGGACATTTTGCGAGTGCTCATAGAGCTCATGGGAGGAAGAGGTAGATAGTGTGATTTACACGACACCCTCCATCGGGTGCCTAAAATTCTTCTGATAAAACCAATACCATAATTTCCCTATAATCACACCGAGTATTCCTCCTGCAAAAACATCCATTGGGTAATGAACGCCTACATATACTTGTCCAAAAGAAATCAAAAAAGCCCATGCTGCAAACAGCCATCGCCAAGGACCAAAATAACGGCTCATCCATAAAATAAAAAAGGTTGCCAGAGCAAAATGATTAGTGGCATGAGAGGACGTAAAGCTATATCCACTCCCACATCGGATCAGCACGTTTATACTCTCAAATAAGTATTCCGAATTGCAAGGTCGCAGTCGCTCTACCGTTTGTTTTATCAGTCGACTACTGACCAGATCACTCGTCGCTATGGTGAGTAAAATGCAGAGCAATGTGTAGTACCCTTTTTTACCAAAATTCATCAGTAAAAAAGCAATCATAAAAACGTACATGGGAATATACATGTACTTATTTCTGATCCATGGAATTATTGCATCAAACAGCGGATTAGACATCCCTACATTGATACTTTCAAAAAGTATTCTGTCTAATTCTATGAGGCTTAGTAATAACACTGTACAATGATATGTATAACTAGTATCTTTTCATGTTTTTACTAAGAAGAAATATTAGATTTGCAAAAAATAGAAACGTGCCAATTATAAAATCAATATCAGGAATCAGAGGAACCATAGGCGGTAAAAAATCAGATGGCAATTTGACACCATTAGATGTGGTAGAATGTACCGCTGGATTTGGACAGTGGATTATCGAAAATGGCTTTAACAAAAAAGTAGTCGTAGGAAGAGATGGTAGAATAACAGGTCCGATGGTCAGCCAGCTAGCGATACAGACTTTACTAGGAATGGGAATCGATGTAATCGATCTAGGATTATCTACAACCCCTACTGTGGAGATCGCTGTCCCATTAGAAACAGCTGGAGCAGGAATTATTTTTACCGCCAGCCACAATCCTAAACAGTGGAATGCTCTTAAATTTTTAAATCCTAAAGGCGAATTTATATCTGGTGCCGATGGTACGAGAATATTAGAAATAATAGCAGACGGTGGAATCACCTTTGCGGAGGTAGATCATATCGGAAAACTCACTACAGATAATACTTACATAGATAAACACATCGATGCAATCTTAGACTTAGACTTTATAGATGTAGAGCTAATTAAATCTAAGAATTTTAATGTCGCAGTAGATTGTATAAATTCCACTGGAGCGATTTCAATCCCTCCATTATTAGAAAGATTAAACTGCGAGTACCGTTTAATAAACGAAGAAGTTACAGGAGAATTTGCTCATAACCCTGAGCCGCTTCCTGCTCATCTGATACAGTTATCACAGGAGATAATATCTAACAAATGTGATCTAGGTATATCCGTCGATCCTGATGTGGATAGGCTTGCGTTTGTATGTGACGATGGAGAAATGTTTGGAGAAGAATATACCCTAGTCGCAATGGCTGATTTTCTATTACCTAAAAAACCAGGTAACACCGTCTCTAACTTATCATCCACTAGAGCTCTTAAAGATGTAACTATAAAGCATGGCGGATCATACAGTGCCGCGGCAGTAGGCGAAGTAAACGTCGTAAATAAAATGAAAGAGACTAATGCAGTCATAGGAGGAGAAGGAAACGGTGGTGTCATTTTACCAGATCTCCATTACGGAAGAGATGCTCTCGTCGGTATCGCAATGATGCTAAATCATCTTGCCGAAAAAAATATGTCTATTTCTGAATTGAAGAAAACATACCCTTCTTACGAAATAAGAAAGCATAAAATAAACTTAACTCCAGACTTAGATGTTGACCAATTGTTAGCAACTTTAAAGGAGAAATATGCAAATGAGGATATCAATACAATCGATGGTCTTAAAATAAATTTTGAGCACGGATGGGTACACCTCAGAAAATCTAACACAGAACCGATACTTAGAGTTTACTCGGAATCGACCTCTGGAGAAGAAGCAGACAAGCTTGCAGAAATGCTTAAAACAGATGTTCATAATATAACGACTTAGCTATGAGTTTAGAGCAATATTTTTCTCAATTCAGAGATAACATTATCGGCAACGATCAGACTTTTGAGTCTCCCTATGGCACAAAAAAAATATGTTATGCAGACTGGACCGCAAGTGGTAGACTGTATCGTCCGATAGAAGATCTAATAGCTAATAAAATTGCTCCTTTTGTAGGTAATACCCATACAGAGACTACCGTTACCGGAAGTTCTATGACTATCGCCTATCATAAGTCTAAGGAAGTTATAAAAGAACATGTAGGTGCAAACGAAAACGATGTGCTCATATCTGCTAACTCAGGAATGACAGGTGTCGTAAATAAATTTCAAAGAATCCTAGGTTTACGTGTTCACGAAAAATTTAAAGAGGCAGTACATATTCCAGAAGAAGATCGACCGATTGTCTTCGTGACGCACATGGAACATCACTCTAATCAGACCTCATGGCTAGAAACGATCTGTGATGTAGCCATCATAAATGCTTGTCCCGAGGGAAAAGTATGTCTAGATCATTTCCAAAAGTTATTAGATAAATACGCAAATCGAAAACATAAAATAGCAGCAGTTACCTCTTGCTCTAACGTAACGGGGATCATAACACCATACCATAAGATTGCATCACTAGTTCACAAAGCGGGAGGATTATGTTTTGTAGATTTTGCCTGCTCTGCTCCATACATAGATATAAATATGCATCCCGAGGATGAGTCAGAAAAACTAGATGCAATCTATTTTTCTCCTCATAAATTTCTGGGTGGACCATCTAGTTCAGGTATCCTGATATTTTGTAAATCATTGTATAATAATTCCATTCCTGATAATCCTGGAGGAGGAACAGTCGACTGGACTAATCCATGGGGGCAGCATAAATATTATGATAGCATCGAAGCGAGGGAAGACGGCGGAACACCGGCTTTTTTACAGACCATACGGGTAGCCCTATGCGTCAAACTAAAAGACCAGATGGGTGTCGATAAAATGCTAGCAAGGGAAACGGAAATTATTTCCCGAGTTTGGAAAGGACTAGAAGGAACAGAAAACGTCAGGATACTAGCGGATAATATAAAGCATAGACTTTGTGTCGTGTCGTTTTACATCGATGACTTACATTATAATCTGGCTGTAAAACTGCTTAATGATCGTTTTGGGATACAGGTTAGAGGAGGGTGTTCCTGTGCAGGAACATATGGCCATTACTTATTACAAGTTTCTCAGGATAAATCTAACTCCATTACAGAAGCCATCTCTTGTGGAATATTAGGAGAAAAACCAGGATGGATCCGAATGTCTTTTCACCCCGTTATGACTAACGACGAGATAGATCAAGTCATTACCGGAGTAAAAGAACTTGCTCAACACCACGAAGAATGGAAGGATGACTATGAATACCACCAATCGACAAACGAGTGGCATTATAAAAGAGGAAATAATGCACCTCAGCAAATCGTAGAAGAATGGTTTGCAGAAAGCCTTTCTTAAAAGTGATCAATAGTACATGAGAAGAATTTATCTGGACAATGCGGCTACTACCCCACTTCACCCAGAGGTGATTTCCGTAATGGAAGATTGTATGTCTAAAAATTTTGGAAACCCTTCCTCTATTCATCATTTTGGCCGTAAGGCAAAAGCAAGCATAGAACAGTCTAGAAAAGAAATAGCAGGTTATCTAAATTGCAGCATAGGTGAAATATTTTTTACTTCGTCCGCTACTGAATCTAATAATCTGATTATCCACCAGAGCGTAAAAAACCTAGGCCTTACTAAGATAATCTCCAGCCAGACAGAGCATCCATGTGTAGTAAATTCCATTAAGCGGGAGGCGGTTGACACCGAATGGGTAAAGTTAGATAATGAAGGAAATGTAGATTTAGAAAACTTAGAAAATCTCCTAAAACAGACTGATGGTAAAGCTCTCGTCAGTCTAATGCATAGTAATAACGAGATAGGGACATTGTTAGATTTTACGGCTGTAGCCGAATTGTGCAACATACATAATGCATTATTCCACACGGATGCAGTACAGTCCATAGGTAAAATTCCTATTGATCTGTCCTCTGGAAATGTCAATTTTCTATCTGCTACGGGACATAAATTTCACGGCCCCAAAGGAATCGGATTTATGTATATCAATGGAGACAACAATGTAGATCCATACGTCGTAGGAGGAGCTCAAGAGAGAAATATGCGAGCCGGAACAGAAAATGTCATCGGTATTGTAGGATTGGCGAAAGCCTTAGAAGTTTACGTCGATCAAATGGAAAACCATAAATCTTATATTACCTCTCTGAGAGATCGTTTAAAATCGGGTTTAATAGCATTAGTCCCAGATATCCAATTTAATGGCAATCAGGAAAAATACCTGCAAACTATATTAAGTGCCTCCTTTCCTGCCGATGACAAAGCAGATATGATCATGTTTAACCTGGACATAAATGGCATATGTGCTTCAGCAGGAAGTGCCTGTAGCTCGGGAATCGAGCAAGACTCTCCTGTCTTAACCGCAATCGGCCACGATCCATCTAGAAAAACGATACGTTTCTCTTTTTCTCACTATAACACCATAGAAGAAATAGACTACACTCTAGAAAAGATTAAATCTTTTATCTGATTATGACAGATGAGTTCTATATCAGACGATGCTTATGTCTAGCTAAACTAGCCCATCAAAAAGTAAAAACTAATCCGCAAGTCGGAGCCGTTTTAGTTTATAAAGATCGCATCATAGGAGAAGGATATCACCAAATTTATGGAGGTCCACACGCTGAAGTAAATGCTATAAACAGTGTCGCTCCAGATGACAAGGCTCTTATAAAAGATGCTACACTTTATGTAAGCCTAGAGCCATGTTGCATCCACGGAAAAACTCCTGCATGTAGTGACCTCATCCTAAAGCATGGCATAAAAAAAGTCGTCATCAGCTGTACAGACCCTAACCCAAAAGTCAGTGGTAACAGCCTAGCGTTACTAAAGCAAAAAGGGGTAAATATCACTAATGGCGTTTTAGAAGAGGAAGGTTTACGTCTGATAAAACCATTTAAAACCCAGCTTAAAGGACTCCCGTATTTAAGTCTAAAATGGGCAAAAAGTAAAGATCATTATATAGGACGTAAGGATCAGTCCGTCTGGTTATCTAACGAACTCAGTAAAGTCTATGCTCATAAATTACGCAGCATAAATGATGGGATCCTGATCGGAGCAACCACTGCCGTACAAGATAATCCACAGCTTAATACTAGAAAACACCCAGGCTCATCGCCTACCCGCATTGTTATCGATAGGTCTTTAAAAACACCTAACACACATCATCTATATGATGGTAAAATGCCAACTATTTTTATTACCGATCAAAAGCGGGATAGCTCAGAAAATCTGCGGTTTATATCCATAGATTTTGAAGCCAAGGATTTTATAAATCAGTTATTAAAGGTACTTTTTAAGGCAGGTATATATAGATTGTTAATCGAGGGAGGAGCCACTACATTGAGACATTTTATAAGATCTGGCCATTGGGATGAAGCTCACATAATCCAGACTAATAAATTACTAACTACAGGTATAAAATCACCATTGGTTCATGGAACTTTAGAAGAAAAAATAGACTTAAATCAGGACGAGATTTTTAAACTTATAAATAAGGACGTCTAAGCGTTAAAGTTATTTTAAAACCTATTTTATTTACAGACATTACTTTGAATTATCGGTTTACTTATTGTTATTTGTTAAGTAATATGCGATAAATTAGTATCACACATGATATCAAGAGGAATTCTTAGTTTACTTGCCTTTCTTTTTCTACTGGCTCCCAATGCTGAGGCTCAGAGAAAAATCCAATGGAAAACTTGGGACCAGGTGCAAGAACTACAGAAAAAGGAAGCTAGAAAGATTTTTGTAGACATTCATACCGAGTGGTGTGGATGGTGTAAAAAAATGGATAAGGCCACTTTCCAAAAAGACGAAATAGCAAAATTTGTAAATGAAAACTATTACGCTGTAAAATTTGACGCAGAGGATAAGTCAGATATCAAATTTAATGGTAGAGTCTACAAATATGTAAAAAGCGGGAAATCAGGCTATAATGAACTGGCCGTAGAGCTTACTAGAGGTAAACTGAGTTTCCCTACCATAGTTTTTATTGATGAAGAATTGAACATCATACAGCCTATTCCTGGTTTTCAAGATGTCAAAACCTTTGATATGATCATGACTTATTTTGCAGGAGACCATTATAAAACTACGCCCTGGAAAAGATATACTGCTACCTATAGAAATACCGGAACCAGAAGTGTACCTGTAAGAAATTGATTTTCTTTCTTATTCACCTCTTTTTAGATCTCCTTCATCTGTTTTCTTGTACATAATAATAAATCACAACAGTGATTTACTTGCATATTATATAAGGCTTTTTTCGTACTAATCAATATAAAATATTATCTTAGTGAGCATTATTAAATTACCAACTAATAAATTCGAAATGCTTAAAAATTTACAATTATTATTTTTATCCGCCATCCTAACCGTAATGACAAGCAATTTTTCATTCGCTCAAATTGCTGACGGATCGCTAGTTCCTAATTTTACTGCGACTGATATAAATGGAGAGGAATACGAACTATATGATTTACTTGCTCAAGGATACAAAGTCGTTATAGATGTCTCAGCTACATGGTGCGGTCCATGTTGGAGTTATCACCTAACAGGTGCTTTAGAAAACCTACACGAGACTTATGGCCCTGAAGGAACACAAGAGGTCTTTGTACTTTTTGTTGAGGGAGATGACTCTACTACATTAGAAGATCTTTATGGCACTGGCAGTAGTACTACTGGTAACTGGGTGGAAAATACACCCTATCCTATTCTAGATGATGCAGGCTACATTGCAGAGCTATTAGAGATAACATATTACCCTACTATATTTACAGTATGTAGTAATGGACTAATTTATGAAACAGAAAGAAAAACAACAGAAGAACATTACCAATACACGCAAGAAATGGAATGTCAAGCACTCCAAAATGATGCGGCTGTAATAAGCCAGTTATCTGTTAATTCTTATTGTGAGACTCCTTTTAATTCTAGCATCTCCTTAGTTAATCTGGGAACTGAAGAAATTAATTCCGCAAATATAACTGTTGAAGGATGTGATAATTGTCCTATGACGCAATCCTGGACAGGTACTCTAGGTTATCTAGAAACTGAAAACATAACATTTAATAACATCGAATCATCTAACGCAAATCTTACTCTAAATTATACTGTAGATGCAATGGATGATAATGATATTAATAACGGTTTTTCGGAAGAATTTAATATTGGTTATGTAGAAACGACGACTGAATTACTAATCGAGTTATATACTGATTGTTGGCCTGAAGAATCATCTTGGGAAATCGTAGATGATATGGGTAACATTACAGCTCAAAGTCCTCAATACGTAGAAGTTGACTTCTTACATGCAGAATCAGTAACATTAAATGCAAACAGTTGTTACACGCTTACCGTAAGAGATAGTTATGGCGATGGTTATAATGGAACTGCTTTTCCACCTTGTGAAGTGGACGGCTATTTTAAGTGCACAAGTGGTGCAAATACTTTGTTAGAAATAGGTGGTCAAGAACAATTTTCTGCCATTAATGAAAATGCCAATACGACCCTAATGGCTTCCTCATCTGAAGATATAATGCTTAATAGCTTAACTGTTTTTCCTAATCCAGCAAGCGATCAAATTGTAGTTTCTAAAACTGATCTTTTTGAAAACGATGCTACTTTAGAAATACTAAGCTTAACTGGAAAGAGAATATTTTCTCAAAATATATCCTCATCTACAGGTAAAATTATTTTAGATGTATCACAGTACGTAAAAGGAACATATCTCCTGAAAGTTCAAGAGGAAAATCAGATTTTGACTAAAAAAGTAATAATCCTCTAGCCCATTTATAAATGCACGGTCAATGTATAAAATTGATCGTGCATTTACTTCCAAGTATCCTTTTGCATCATGAATTCTCTTTTAAGAAATGTTCTCACATTTTTACTAGCAGCATTTATTGGAGGTGCTGTAAATTTTGCTATTGTTAGTATCGGTTTTGATCAAATAGCAACTCCTGAGGGGTTTGATTTTGAAAAACCAAATACATTTGCCTTACTAGAGCCTATACATTTTATACTTCCTTTTGCAGCACATGCTTTAGGGACCTTAGTAGGTGCTTTTTTGGTTTCTAAATTTGCCGTAAGTCATCATAAAAAATTGGCGATGGGTGTGGGATTCTTTTTTTTAGTAGGAGGTATACTGGCATCACTTAGTATTCCAGCACCTATTTGGTTTATCGTATTAGACCTAGGTATGGCTTATATCCCTATGGCATTATTAGGTTGGATTATCGGAGGTAAAAGATAAATTATTAATTTATTAATCTCGCCAATGTATTACCTCCAAATTGATGGATCTCGTAGCCAGCTGAAATCAAAAGACTAAAGCTTTCATTTTTATCCTTAGGGCTTAAGTGATCATTTTCGTAAATTATTAATTCAGGTCGGATCTGATTAAAATTAAACATCTTTAATATCTGGTAATCGTATCCTTCTGTATCTATTTGTAAAACATTGATATCTTTTAGATGGTACTTTTTAAACAACGAATTTATAGAAATCACTTCGATGTTTAATGCCACTATTCTTTTATCCCAATCAGAAGGGACTGATATTCCCTCTTTTAAAGCTTGCTTAGGAATATAACCACTTTCAAAACCCTTAACAATGATCGACCTATCAAAGCTAGTCAATCCTGTCGCCCATCTCGCTTGTGAAAATCCTACTTTATAAATCGTCGATACTCCATCTTCTTTACCTAATGCTTTATTTAACAATATGATATCTTTATCTAAGTGATAAATTTTCTCTAGCTTATTTTTAAAAACCCCCGGTAAAGGTTCCAGAAGAACTCCAGACCATCTATCTCTTTTTATAAACTTATGTATAGGGTCATGAGTTATACCATCATTTGCACCGATCTGTAATACTTTAGTATGAGTGCGTGATTTAGAAAAGTCATTTATGTAAGCAGCTAAACTACCCTTACGAGGCTTGTATAAATAGCGATAGTAGAATAATAGTAAAGGGTTATTTGCTGCCGCTAAGTCCGTGATCCATTTTCCGTATACATTTTTTATAAATCGCATCATTACTATTTGCAAGGCCAGATCCAGTCTGATAGTGGCTGTACGTTTTGTCGATAAGAATAATGCCACCACTCAGACGTTATTGGTTTAAAGCCAAATTTACCAATTTCCTTTTTTAACAATTTTCTATTTTTTATAGCCTCTTTAGATATACCTGTAGCACTATGATATGACACTTTCCCAAAATGATCAAAATCAGACCCCATATCTAAAAGCTTTCCAGTTGCAGTGGTTAACCCAATATCTACGGCCATGCCACGAGTATGCATAGATCCTTTATCAGGATGAGTTACAAACCTAGGATCAGGTTTTATATCCCACAGCTGCTGCTGATACGGCCGAGGACGATAGCAGTCGTAAATAATTATTCCTACTCCATAGTTATCTCTTAAGTGATCTCTAAACTCTAAAAGTTTAGATTTTACCTCTGGACGTAGAAAACATCTAGGACAATCATAAATTTTCTGTTTAGTAAAATTAGTAGTATCGGCATATTGCAAAGCTAACGTCACACCTGGTTCGCTGCGTAATATCTCCGCCCATCCAACAGGTAAAGTATCAGGTTCCTGAATCATCCTTTTTTCATGAACATCTTCTAAAAAAGAATCTAAACTGTCTTGTACAGAATGATTTAATTTTTTGACTTCTGTTTGCTCAGTATTACTGAGACTGTTTTTACACGACATCATCAGTAAACAAAAAACCACTACGATAAAAATTTTATAAAACACGAGTGCAAAATATAATCTTTAGGCTTATGGTTTTCTTTATTTAAGAAAAATAATTCCAACTTTAGTCTCGGAAAACAGACGATCTGATGATAGCAGTATGGACCGTAGTATTTATCATGAGCCTTGTGGCACTGATGCATACTTATCTCGTTTATCCAATACTGATGCGTTTTTTGGCGAAGGGAAAATCTATAAACGATATCATTTATAAGCGATCAGACGATTTACCAGTCATTGTAGTTCTAATGGCTGCATATAACGAGGAAAAAGTAATCAGTCAAAAACTAGACTCACTTCTAAACCAGGACTACCCTACAGATAAGATATTTATTTACATCGGTTCGGATAATTCCACCGATCAGACAAATGATATCCTATCTTCTTATGCAAAAAAATATGATCACTTTTACTTTACCTCTTTTACAACCAGGCAAGGAAAAACTGGAATCATAAACAAGCTGGTAGATGTAGCAAGCACAACCCATACTCCTTCTACCGATTTGATCTTTCTAATGACTGATGCCAGTGTTATATTAGAAAAAGATGTTTTTTATCACCTCGTTAAGCATTTTAAAAATAAGGGAATCGCATTAGTCGATGCACATATGAATTATAGCGGTATCCGAGAAAATGATATCTCGACCTCTGAGAGTACTTACCTAAATATGGAAGTTATCCTTAAGCAAAGCGAATCAAAAGTTTCCAAAAAAATGATAGGTCCATTTGGCGGATGTTATGCATTACGATCGACCTATTACGAAGCGGTTCCATCTAATAGATTAGTTGATGATTTTTATATTGCCATGAAGGTTTTTGAGAAAAGAGGATTAATTATAAATGACTTGGACGCCCTATGCCACGAAACGGTAAGTCATGATATGGCTTCTGAATATCGTCGTAAAAAAAGAATAAGTGCTGGAAATTTCCAAAACTTAATGGACTTTATATCCCTATTGAATCCAGTATCGTGGGTCGGTTTTAGTTATATCTCTCATAAGGTACTCAGATGGAAAGGGCCGTTTTTTTTAATCGCAATTATGGTGGCTAGCATTTTTCTAATGCGGGCGGATATCTTTTTATTTAAGTATATTTTTATCGGACAAATCTTATGGTACACCGTTCCTCCGATTATGCTGCAGGTCTGTACCCTTTTTAAATTAGAATGTAAATTATTGCGATCAGTAACTTATTTTAACCTGATGAATCTAGCCTTATTACATGGCTTTTTCAAGTATTTAGGAGGGATAAAAACCGCAATCTGGCAACCGGTTGAGAGATCTTAAATATTATTATCTGTAAGCTACTTTGATCTTAGGTTTTAAATACCATGCTTGAGCATTGATATTATTCCTTGCATTTTCGATCAACTCTTTTACCATCCCCCTATCACAATCCAAATTAAAACCCACTCGAGTAAGGCCATTTGGAAGCACCTGAGTATAAACATCTTTACCTTGGGATCTTAATTGTGATTTCATTCTTATCACATTTTTGCTCTTACCATAAGACCCCACTATGATAATACAACCTTGTTCAAAAATAGCATCAGGTATATCATTTATTTCTGATAATAAGTACTCCTTCAATGCATCAAAAATTTCTAAGCTATTAGTCTCATTTGCATTCCCCGCTTGATCCCCTGAATTACCATCATTAGACTCACTGTAAGTATTGTCATTTACCAATCCTGCCTTATCTCCACTGACGCTTTGGGAAAGCGAAGCACATTTTTTTAACCCATAAATGCAAACGATAGCTAATAATAAAAGCCAAAACAGAGGCCAAAAAAATCGAGCTAAACAACCTTTTTCATCCTCGTAATAAGCCGGGTTAGATGAAGATGTGTTGCTTTGATTTATCTTATTAGTCGATGCCATAATCGGATTTGGAGTTACCTTTACAGGAATTGTATTTTGAATTTCTTTAGGCTCAACCGGTATCAGCCCAAATGATGGCAAATAATTCTTAGCCATATTGAGCAAATTAGGTTGTTCTTCCTCAAAATTTAATGTCTTTCCAGATCCACTTTTTAGGGTTCCCAGTTTAGGAATATATACTTCTTTGTAATTTACCAGTCTATTTATAATCAGCTTTGAAAAACGTTGTACTACTTGATCAGCACCTTTTTTGGATATTTTATACCTTTCTCTAATGCATTGAGCTAGACTCTCTGAGCCGTCAGCTTTCTCGTTAAAAAGTATGCTCTTATATGGTGGATAAATGCGATCTGTTTTGATCTCAGCGGGGTGATTGTTAGTCTGCCATTGGCCTAAGCCAGGTAAAACAACCTTTTGGTTTGATTGCAATAAATCCAGTATGCATGAGATCACATCTACTTTCATTCTATTCTTCTCGGTTTTAAGACTATTTTACTTAAATAAAGATAAGAATTGATTCAAAGTATCGATAATTTTGACAATCATATTATATCCCATAATAGGACGAGCCTGCAATAAGGCTTAAATTTACAAGGAATGGAAACGAATAAAAGAAGAAAGCGGATAGTAGCTTTAATAGTGATAGGATATATGCTGATCGCCCTTACATGGTGGACGATGTTACTGAATAAAAAAAGTAATGCCGAATACCAACTAAAAAAAGAGCTACTAGAACTTAAATCATCACAAGGGTTGCCTGATTTTGTAAAGAGTATAGAAGAACTGGAGTCGGAACTATCCAGGCAAAAAAAAATGATCATGGGAGAAGGATTAACCTTTGGAATTATGCTGATCATCGGGATCATATTAATCTTTAGAGCGTTTAAAAAAGAATTGCAGCTTGCAGAAAAAGAGAATAATTTTTTACTATCGATCACTCACGAACTAAAATCTCCAATCGCTTCTATACAGCTCATCTTAGAAACGTTTAAAAAACGACAATTAGAAAAACCGCTTAAAGAGGAACTAACAGATAATGCCCTCGATGAAACGAAAAGGCTTAATGCACTTGTCGGTAATCTGCTTTACGCGAATAAATTAAATCATGGACAATCTTTTGTAAAAGAATCAGTAGATGTATCGCAATTAGTAAATTCTATATCACACCAGTTCAAAAAAATCCATACTGCCTTTGATTTTAATTTAAATATAGATGAAAAAGTAGTTGCTCATTTAGATAGAGACGCCATAACGATAGCATTAAATAATCTAATAGAAAATGCCGTTAAGTACTCTGGAGATGCAAAAAAAATAGACGTATCATTGCAAAATAATGAGCAACTAGAATTAGAAATTAAAGATTTTGGAATCGGAATTTCTAAAGCGGAAAAATTAAATATTTTTAATAAATTCTATCGCGTGGGTAATGAAGATACACGCACCACAAAAGGAACCGGACTAGGACTCTACATAACACATGAGATAATTCAAGGCCTAGGAGGTAAAATTTCCATCACTGATAATAATCCACGAGGTTCAATTTTCAAAATTACAATTCCTAAAAATGTCTAATAACCCAATCAGAATATTACTTGTAGAAGACGAAGAGCAGTTACATAAAATAATCAAGCTGAATTTAGAAATGGAGGGTTACGAAATCGTAGGAACTCATAACGGAGAAAAAGGACTAGAAGTCGCCCAGTCCCAGAGATTTGATTTATTACTGCTGGACATTATGCTACCTAAACTCACAGGTATCCAAATCTGCGAAACAGTAAGACTAAAAAACAAAGAGATACCCATAATTTTTATCTCCGCCAAAGACTCATCCGAGGATAGGATTAAAGGATTAAAAGTCGGAGCTGACGACTATCTTGTAAAACCATTTAGTCTAGAAGAATTATTACTCAGAGTAAAAAATCATATTAAAAGATCAAAACCCGAAGAAAGAGAAGCCGTATATAATTACAGCTTTAGTGGTAATGAAATAGATTTTAAATCATTTAAGGCTAAAGGCCAAAAAGGAGAAATCAGTCTGACGCAAAAAGAAGCTCTACTTCTGAGACTACTTATAGACAAGAGTAATGAAGTCATCTCTAGGAAACATATTTTAGAATCGGTATGGGGATATGATGTATACCCGGCCACAAGGACCATCGATAATTTTATTTTGTCCTTTAGGAAAAATTTTGAGCCGGATCCTAAAAACCCAAAACACTTTTTATCTGTTCGGGGCGTAGGATATAAGTTTGTTCCCCCATCTAGTTCATGATTACAATACCTATCTAAATCCTAAAGCACATCTACGATTTTAAAAAATAAAAAATGAAGGTATCATTTAAGAACATGGAAGGTCTCGATTTAGCTGCTAGACTGGAACTTCCACTAGAAGGTGTCGTAAAGGCCTATGCCATTTTTGCCCACTGTTTTACTTGTAGTAAAAACTTAACAGCTGTCAGGAACATTGCTCGATCATTAACTCATGCAGGGATAGGTGTATTGCGTTTTGACTTTACGGGGTTAGGCGATAGTGATGGTGATTTTGCTAACACAAATTTCTCCACAAATATTAATGATCTATATGCAGCATCTGATTTTTTAAAAGAAAACTACGAAAGTCCTCAGCTATTAATAGGACATTCTTTAGGAGGAGCAGCAGTTTTATTTGCCTCTGCAAATATAAAAACAGTGAAAGCTGTGGTTACTATCGGAGCACCGTTTGGGCCAGGACATGTATCTCATCTGTTTAAAAATAGCATTGCAGAAATAGAAGAAAGGGGAATCGCCGATGTCAATATTGGAGGGCGAACATTTGAAGTGAAAAAGCAATTTCTGGATGATATTGCAAACGCAGATATTAAATCGATTTTAAAAAATTTAAATAAAGCTTTACTTATACTACATTCGCCACAGGATCTAATCGTGGCAATAGAAAATGCCTCGAAAATCTATGTAGAAGCATACCATCCTAAAAGCTTTATCTCTTTAGATGGTGCAGATCATCTACTGAGCAAAAAAGAAGATTCCCTATATGTAGGCAATGTAATCAGTACCTGGTCTTCGCGATATCTTATGGTCGATGCTGAGACAGAATCTAAATTAAATCATCATCAAGATGTCCCGGTTTCTGTTATTCTAAATGGAAACCATTATACTACTGATATTTACACTACAGATCATCATCTCCTGGCAGACGAACCACTAAGCTTAGGAGGAAATAATAAAGGACCTAACCCATTTGAATATTTGCTTTCCTCATTAGGTAGTTGCACGGCCATCACCTTAAGAATGTATATTAATAGAAAGAAGTGGGATGTCACCTCTATCAAAATCCTCCTAGATAGCAAAATGGAAAAAGACCAATACACCATTTACCGCGATTTACAGTTCCAAGGTAATATCGATGAAATACAATTAAAAAGATTACACGAGATCGCTGATAAATGTCCAGTGCATAAAACATTTATACATCGGAAAATAGATATTATCGATAAACCACCTTTATAAGTTCGGTAGTTTGAATTCGCAGCAATGCCTTTCTAATATTGTCTTTTATTTTTTAATTATCAGGCAAAGAGAGATTAACATACGCTTATACGCTCCTGATCAAATCACTAGTATATATTCTGCCTCACAATAAAAGGATATCTCCGCTGAGTTCAAGATGACAAGAAATGAAAGTTGGGTAATGAAGAATCATAGTATGCTCTGTAAAACCTAAGCATCTAACATCCGTTCTTGTCTTTTTAAAATAGCTTTTGTGCTAGAAACTGTTGCAAGAGTTGGAGCAAAAAATAATCCCACTATAGGAATCATTAACAATAGAACGTACCCAATACCATTACCAATGGCAATCCCTTTATTTTTCTTCACAAACGATCTGGATTCATTAATATTATAATATCGTTCCATAGTATAATCCATATTCCCGAAACCTGCAAAATACGCTTGGACTAAAAATATGGCAGGCCCTGTGATGATCGCAGCAATTGGTACTAATGATAAGACGAGCAGAAACAATGTAAGGCCTAACTCTCTGCAGATGTTCCCGAAACTAAGCCTCAGACCTCGCAGTAAAGCAGAAAGATTAAAAGATCCTGGTTTTAAAGCAATGCTTTTATCATGACTCTCTACCCTTTCCGATACTAGTGACATAATGGGAGAAACTAAAATTAAAATGATGTATTTAAAAATGAGAATAACACCAATTGTAAGTAAAGCTCCACTGACGATGTTTGTAATCGTAGTCACTAGAGATTTACCCTTTTCCCATTTATAAAAGGCACTAACAGATCCACCTATATCATCATAATATTGAGATATTACTACAAAAAAAAGCAACCCTACTAAAAGACAAAGGCCTCCGGAAATCCATACAAATTTCCAAAGACCATATTTCTTTAAGTCCTTAAAGGCACTAAAAAAACCCAAGAAACCAGTAAGGACATCTCGGACCATAAATTTTATGCTTTAGGTTTTCTTTTTGTCTTAAATAGCTCTACAATTTGCTTATCTGTCATAAATCCTAAATCCACAAATGTAGTTTTGACAAATTTCTTAATGTCTTGATAGTCCTTACCTCTCTTATCCGTGTATTTCTTTTTTAAGCGTCTAACATATTTTAAACTTAAAGATTTTACCGATTGGTTAAATTCTTGGTTAGAAAAGATAGACATGTATGTTACGAAAGTCTTATTAAGTTCAAAGTATTCTGCGTAGCTTTCTTCATCTAAATGATTCATGAACTTCGCAAAATAAGTCAAAATTTGCTCCCTTAAACATTCATTATAAACAGATAGGCCTTCGTGGCGATCATAATAGTTTTGTACGGCATCTGATGCTTCTGGGTGTACATATCCTTTTCCATGTACAACATCCATCAACTGATAATAATCCGTCAGCTCATCTTTTAAATCTCTACTGATCATACCTGCCATTCTACGATCCATCTCTGGTGTAAGGCCAATATTCTCATCCATAAGATTTGAATAAATCCCAAAAAACTTAGTAGAAAATCCATCCTGCTCCCTAAGATCATTTAACGCCTTTTTAAAAGCAGCCTCATTAGGTCCCATATCATGATAGAATCCTAAGATCATCATGATCTCGATAAACTCATCAGTAGACCGTAACGATTCATTAGATAGAAAGTCCGCAATTGCATTATTCAAGGAAGAATTATCAAATTCTTTGACAGATCTGTAAACCAAAAAACTCTTTAATGACGGAGCCATTATTTTTAGATCTGTAGCAGTCTTTGGAAACTCTGTGGTGTGATAATTTAAACTTTCAAACTGCTTTCTAAATTTAACAAGACCAGTAAGTCTATTTTGTACATCTCTGTACTTAGGCATTCTTTGAGAGTCTAAGAACGTAACTATTTTTTTATTAGAGAACTGTCCTTTTAAGTTAGATATCCATATATCACTACTTAATCCAAAACCGATTTGGATGGTTTGTCCAATTCTCATTTTTAATAGATCAAAATTTAAAGATTTGCATATCGCATTAAGCACATCTCTAAAATGATCTTGTGGTCTGATGTATTTTACTCGATCATTTATCTCTCCTCGCAATACAGAATATCCTAAAATACGTGGAAGATAAAGTCCTTCAAAACCTTCATCAAATAATTCTTTTTCAAAAGCCACTAGTTGGAGAGGGTTTTCCTCTGCTACCTTCGTATGTAGTTCGCTTATTTGGGGTTCAAAATATTCTTTCAAAGCATTGTAATCTAATTCTTCTTCGCTATCTAAATAGGTAGATAGTAGGTCGGAACTTTGGATACCGCTCTTTATCGATTGTAGGGATGTCAAATATTTTTGATCTATAGCTTCCATGACTATGTGGTTTAAATTACTACGCTCTTAATAAACCGAAACCTAGTAAGATTTTTAAGCCTTACTAGGTTCGAGTAAAATTAAACTTGTGACGTAGTAAATATGATTACTACTTATATTATTGATAATCTTCCCTTTAGAAAATTATTATTCTGCTTTTTCTGAAGCATTTGCTTCGGCATCGTCAGTAGATTCCTCTGCCGCTTCTTTTGCTTCAGTAGCTGCAACTTCTGGAGCTGGAGCTTCTTCTTGAGCTGGTGCTTCAGTAGTTTCTGCTGCTGGTGCATCTGCAGTTTCTGCTGCTGGTGCATCTGCAGTTTCTGCTGCTGGTGCATCTGCAGTTTCTGTTGCTGCTGCATCATCTTCTCTAAATGGAGCTGCTGCTTCTTCTGGAGCTGCTACTGCTTTTCTTGGCTTTGCTGTTCCTGAAACTAATTTTAAGAATTCTTCTTTTTCTTTTTTAGTTTGTTCAAAACGCTCAGCTACTTTAGCATCTTTTGCATTTATCCATTCTTGGTACTTAGTATCAGCTGCTTCCTGAGTCATAGCTCCTTTAGCGACACCTCTTGCAAGGTGTTTTCTGTAAAGTACTCCTTTAAATCTTAAAATCGCTCTAGCCGTATCAGTAGGCTGTGCTCCTTTCATTAACCAGTCAAAAGCCTTGTCTCTATCGATCTCGATAGTTGCAGGTTTTGTCATTGGGTTATAAAAACCGATTTCTTCGATAAATTTTCCGTCTCTAGGTGCTCTGGCGTCAGCAACGACGATGTGATAATAAGGTTGTTTTCTACGACCTCTTCTAGCCAATCTTATTTTTGCAGGCATCTGCTATAAATTTATTTGGGTTAACCATACTCCATTCCCTTGATTATCAAGCTAGGAGCTTTTAGCGGTGCAAAAATAGCATTATTTCTGGAATAAATCAGTAATTCTTACTTTCAATAAAATCGACCTTATAGAATACAGCATTTATTAGAAAGCCTAGTCTGATACTCGGCCTCTTTTTCTATAAAAACCCAACTCGCATTAACCATTTATAAATGAATCAGGACTTTACACTAATAAGGCCATATATACTTTCACATTCGACGAAAGTCGCCTGCCAAATCAAATCTCGTACAAAGAAAAATTTGTGAAGAAAACTAATTCCTTTTGGATCTAAAAAACCTTCTTAAAAATTAAACTTGACACCTATAGATGGAAGAATCGGTAACTGATCGACTCTCTCATATTCTACCCTATCAAAGTAAAAAATATTCTCTCTGTTATAAGTATTCGTTACACTTCCCACCACCTCTATGTTAGTGTTTTTAGAAAGTCTAAAAATTTTAGTTACAGATAAATCTAAACGATGATAGTAAGGTAGTCTCCCTCCATTACGGATGTCAGAATATAGAATTCCTACATCATCAGGATTATCTTGCAAAACATTTGTCGAAACGCCATCCTCAAATAAATTTTGATTGTAGAATGCTTGTGTTTTAGTAAATGGAAATCCTGAACCCATGTTCCATCTTGCACTTACTTGAAAATCACCAGCCTCGTCTATATTATAGCTCAATAAAAAATTTACATTATGTCGTCTATCAAAAACCGTAGGAAATGTTTGCTCACCATCAAAACGAGTAACTTTACCTAAGGAATAAGTAGACCATAAATACCATTTAGAAGTCTCATATTTTAACGAAAAATCTACACCGTAAGCTTCGCCTTTTTCTGTGCTAAAATCTGGATCAGTAGCGTTAACTTTATTTCTATTTACAATAATCAACTGATTAAAATCCTTAAAATACCCTTCTACATTTATTTGAATATTATCGGTAATATCTACCTCCACTCCTGCAACAGCATGAGCTGCTTTTTGTATTTTATCCGTTGTGAGATTACCCTCCGTATCTACCACGCTAGACTCCGGACCAGATAAGAATCCTGAAAACAGATTTACAACATCTCGTTCATTAGAGGTACTCATGAGGTTCTGGGTGTATAATCCACCTGCCGCTTTAAATCTTAGCTTATCTGTTGCATTAAACTTAATTCCTAGTCTCGGTTCTGGTGAGAACTTTGCCTGAGAGGCATAAAACTGTGCTCGTAACCCGGGCTCTATAATAAGTTTCTCAGCGATTACTTTTCTGTATTTAAAAAACCCAGCAATCTCCGTTGTATTTTGGAACTGTTCTAGTTGAGAACCAAACGGGTTAGTAAAATTAAAATCTGTTCTGATCCCTTTTACATCAAAACCGTAATTAAACTCACTGTCTTTTCCAAAAATAGTAAAGTCTAGACCTACTGTTATTTCTCTAATTTTAGAGGATCGAGGATTATCATTATCTTCTTTTAAACCGACTGCATACTCCGAAAATCCGATGAGTCCTCCTAGTATCATCCCACTACTGGTAGGCACTAAGGTAAAATTTGTCCCTCCACCATAATTAGTCCAATCAATCTTAGCGATGGACGGGTTATTATACGTGTCTGCAAAATTAAACCCAAAGAAATTAAACTTACTTCCATTACTCGTAATCATAGAAAGTTTACCATACATATCTAGAAACTCAAATGGCAGTCCTAAGGAATCGCTAGGTGTTGCATAATTATATAGAGATTTAGAGGTTTGATCTATGATAGATTTTTTTGCAGTTAGAATGAGTGAGGTACTTCCTTTACCTTCTTCAAATTTTATAATCGGAGTCTCTACTAGAGCCTTAACCATAAAAGGACTAGCTGATAACTGGCCGGCTACTCGAGATCGGTTACCTTCTCTGGTGTTAATATCTACAATGGCAGAAATACGTCCTCCATGTTCGGCATTAAAACCTCCAGTAAGGACATCTACATTACGGATAATCTCGGTCTCGAAAATAGAGTAAAATCCAATCGAATGAAATGGATTATAAATCGTCAATCCATCTAGAAGTATTTTATTTTGCACGGGGGATCCTCCCCTAATAAACAGTTGCCCTCCCTGGTCACCAGTAGAAATCACTCCAGGTAACACCTGTAAATACTGTACGATATCAGCATCTCCTCCAGTAGATGGCAATGCTTTTATTTGTTTAGGCGTTACTTGTATTTTAGAAATCTGAACTTCCGTACGAGCAACTTCTCTACTTGCAGAAATATTTACTACGCCTAGGTTAACAGAACTTTCCTCTAAGTAAAGCGTCTTATTAGTAATTCCTCCATCTTTTACTTCTACTTCTACCGAGATGGTATCGTAACCTAAGTAAGTTCCGGTCAGTATGTATTTACCCACAGGAATACCTGAGAAATTAAAGAAGCCTTCAAAGTCTGAGTTAGTACCATAAGTAGTACCATCTAAAACCATATTACTATAAATGATCGGTTCTCCAGTATTTTTATCGTAAATATGACCTCTTACTGTCCCCTCTTGGGCGGTTCCCATAGATGCTATAAAAAGGAATCCTAAAATGCTTAAACCTTGTATTAATATTCTCACTTGGATATTTCTAATTTGAGTGCAAATGTACTATTCTCCTAAGAACAGAAATGTCTTTATTACTTTCTGATGATTAATTTTTTACTCAGTTGATCATTTATCGAAATAAAATAAGTATTCGACTCTAATTCGGATACATCCAAATACTTCATACCACCGTTACCAGTAGTCTGAATTCTTCTGCGACCTAATAAATCATAGACTTTGATGTTAATAATTTCCCCTGAATCCCATGCCAGGTGTACTGTATTAGTTGCAGGATTAGGATAAATCGCGGATGTCATAACCTCAGGTGTACTTGTAGACACCAGTCGATCACACCAGTCTTCGTTAGGTTCGAGCTCATACCATCCTTTAGGATCCAGATCCTTATTATCGAAAGCTGAATAATCTAAAGGATATCTAAATGCTCTAAATGTCAAATTATTATTTAGTTCTAAGGAGTCTCCCTGAGTGGCAGTAAACATTCCTCTCTGAGGGGTTATATATTCCCAAACAATGTCGTTATTTTCTGTTAGTTCGACTATATATCCCTGTCTTCCACTACAAGCTAAAACATTACCATTAGGTAAAAGCTGAGCACTAGACAATCCTGTGGAATAAAATGCTGTAGGTTCGGGATGAGTGATCGTATTTCCTAAATCATATGGAGGCCAACTCCCTTGGAATAATGGATATCCATTATCATACATATCAAACTGAGAAGGTATAAATTCTACACTAGAAAAGTCAGGTCCTACTCTATTATTAAATACTACCATATGGTTTTTTAACGGATGATTATCAGGAACAAATTCGTTTACCCAGTGAGTATCATGCTGGTAAAAAAACAGCTGGTCATCTGCGTCCCCTTTATCATATGCCTGCAAATTCCCTAGTCTATACAAAAGATCACCTCCACTGGCAAAATTCCCACCAGTAGAACTAGCAGCTTGTGCCGTTGTGGTACTATGATCTATGATCCATAATTCGCTGAAAGTAGGTATACTGATCATGATCTGATCTAAATCAGGGTTATAATCTATAGCATTTGCATGAAGCCAGTCTGCCACTCCTTCACTGGTATCATAATTTAAATTAACAAGTTGTGGATTATCTGATACGACTCCATAATTATTTTTAGTAGAATCAAAATCCTGAATGAGGTGATCCCACACATGCCATTCCCAAACGATCTCATCTGTAGTAGGATCCCACTCTAATACTGTATCAGGCCAGAGTTTGTCTTGGCTCAGTAACATAGTATCTCTGCCTGCCGCGATGGCTTCCTCTTTGGTTTTAAGTTCCCAGTTAATCATAAGAACATTCCCATTAGGCATTACGGCAATATCGTGATGTAGTCTGTTTTGTTCGTCATTTGCTCCAAAAGAGGCTACCAAGTTATTATCCCAATCGAGCACTTCTACAAAATGCCCACCGCCACCAGCCCATATCGGACTATTGATAGTAGCAGCGGCTGCTCTTTTAGTTTTTACTAGCATACCATCAGGTCGCAGATAAGCTGTATTTCCTGGTCTAAATGTATCTTGATCCTCCCAGGTGTGTACCACCTCTCCACAGTTATTTAGGAGATAAACATTAGGTTGATTATGAGGATAAATTAAAGTGTAGCCTTGATAAGAACGGCTGATATCATAGGAGATTAAGCCTACAGTATTTTGCCCATACATCGACGATATCATAAATAAAGCAAAAATGGAGGTTACTATATTTTTCATACTATTTTATAAATTTTAATACTTTTTCAATAATGGGCATTGCTCTTTTAGGGAACAAAAACTTTTATAGTTTTGAATTTACGTGTTTCTTTTTCGATGATTTTAAGTGCATATATTCCAGATGCAAATAGAGAAGTTAGGATTTCGGTTTGACCGAATAAAGACTGTCCATTTAAAACCACTTTACCACTTAGATTTACAAAGGTAAACTCAAAATCTTTTCCTAAAGTATGATCGACTTTTAAAAATCCATCTTGTTGCATTAATATTACTTCTAGTTCATCCATATTAATCTCTTCTGAAGACACAAGATTACAATTATAAGTACTAGAAGGAATCTCTATAGTCGTTCCATCAGAACTCAGGTCTTTACCATCAAAAGCAGGATAGTTTAATGGATATTTTTCTGCTCTAAATAAATAAACAGAGTTATCGGGTAAATTGTATTCCCACACTATTTGACCATCTGGATTTAACTCGATAACTCTAGCAGTACGCCCTTCGGAAATCAATATGTTTTCGTTAGGCAGTATTTTAGCTGCAGAAGTATAACCAGAATAAAAATAGGTACCTGTACTAAATTTATCATACGTTTTCTCTGGGACAACTGGAGCATATGGCTGATTCTGAGGAAGCATATAATTATATCCTATTTCCTGAGGGTCAAATATAGGAGCTGCGGACCATCTGTCATCAAGATCAAATACATCAGGTCTATTTAACCCGTTATTATAACACATCATTTTTCCCGCATTAGGACCATATAAAATCCAATTAGGATTATGCTGAAAAAACAAGTATCTATCATCTTCCGTTCCTCTTCCATAATTCTGTGGATTACCAAATCTGTAAATAAAATCTCCACCCATACCAGAGTTTCCACCCAGACTTCCTCGAGCCTCTGCTGTGGTCGTACTGTGATCTATAAACATCACTTCCCCTACCTTACGCACACTAAGTGCAATCTGATCTAATGCTGGGTTATAATCCATACCGTTAATCATAAAAGATTCATAACTAGTCCAGTCATAGGTGTAAACTGCATCGCAGTCTAGCAACTGAGGATTATCCGCAACAACTGCATAATTACCGATAGACGAAGATCTTTCTTGTATCACATGATCTTTAATGTTCCATTCCCATACGATATCTCCTGTTTGAGCATCTATCTCCACCACTCCATCCGATACACTTGGTAATCCTAAATTGAAATTCCATCCGATATCTGTAAATTCATCAGCAGTTAAAA
Source organism: uncultured Saprospiraceae bacterium (assembly GCA_938015805.1). Lineage (GTDB taxonomy): Bacteria > Bacteroidota > Bacteroidia > Chitinophagales > Saprospiraceae > JAHDHU01. Next base: position 87,741 of record CALLXF010000002.1, read on the forward strand.
CTCTTCTAGAAACACATAAATAATTTCCATTAGGTAATACGATAACTTCGTACACTACTCTCAGCGTAGGGTCATTTATGCTAATGGAAGAGATGATATTATCATTCCAGTCTCTTCTGTAAATAGTATTTTGTTGAATGTAAATAATAGATCCGTCCGGTAGCAATTTTGCATGTAAATCCGTTTGTCCGGTATCCCAGTTTTTAACCACTTCTCCGCAGTTATTAAGCAACGAATTTTCGACTCCACCTTGAAAATTATTAAAATGTTCTAGAAGAATATACCCTGGCATAGCCTGACCAGTATTGAGCTGAATACCTTCCTGAGCTTTAACCAGATGGAACATAAAAAAGACTAAGAGCAAGGAAACTAAGGAACGGTTAAAAATCATATCGCATTTTTTATCAAGATACAAAAGAGAACAATCATAACTAGGTGTTATCACTAACTTATGTCGCCTTTAACATTGCTTTTGCTTTCTTTTGGTAAAGTTAGGTTAAATGACTCATCATGAACCACATATTTACGTAATTGTATGTAACTTAACCAAGTAATTTTTATGAAACAACTACTTTTTTTTATTCTATTTTTAACAGTCTCATACTGTTCTGCACAAGACACCAAGTTGGGTTGTCTTCTATTGGATTTTGAAAATGCTCCAGAACTAAACTTAACGGAAGGCTCTATCTTGAGTGACCAATATGAAGCAGAATTCGGATTACGATTTTCTTTAGAAACCGGTGGGTTTCCAGTACTTGCCCAGGTAGGAAGTCCTGGAACCGCATTTGTTTATCAGGCTAATGGTTTTGATACACCTGCTCCTGTCGACAGTGACTTTATTGGTAGTTATTTTTTAACAGACGACGGTAATATAGGAGGATTAATTTCCCCACCGATGATTCTAGATTTCTCTATTCCCATAGACAGTTTTGCAGGGTGTATTCTAGATATGGATTTTGGAGAAGTTTTTAAAATAGAAGCATTTGATGAATTTGGGGTTTCTATTTTGTCAGATAGTATTCAAGCAGGAGATTCCGGAACTGGAGATGGATTAGCTACATGCTGGGGCTTTAATTTAGAAGGTTGTGTAGGGACAGTTTATCGGGTTAAATTCTCTGGCTATCGAACCCAGGGAGGCGGGTTTGGTCTAGGATTAGATAATTTTAGCTTCTGTTATTCCGGAATAAATGTTGATGTAGAAATTACTCAGCCAACATGTCTAGCCTTAGATGGTTCTCTACGAATTTTTAGCACCACTAGTGAATCTTATGAGTACTCTCTGGATGGTATAAATTATGGAGCAGATGGAGAATTTTTCGGGTTGAGCCCGAATGAATACGAAGTTTTTGTCAGAGACGAAAACGGTTGTGAAACTTCTGTCATCGTACCCATCGTAGAAGCAGAAGATCCCTTATTTGTAGAAGTAGATGTTACAAACACAACGTGTGATGAGGATAATGGCACAGTCAGTTTTGAGGTCACTCCAGATATAAATGCTTCCTTTAGTCTAGATGGCTCCCCACTTACTTCAGAACGATTTTTTGAAAATTTATCACCTGGTGAATATACCATCCAAGCCGTCGATGATAATGGTTGTACAGGTTCATTAAATTTTGAGATACTTCCAAGCACTTTACCAGATCTCAATATCGACTCGATTATCCAAGAATCTTGTATCGGTAATGATGGTAGTGTTATCGCTTCCGCGAATAGTGGTACTGCACCCTATCAATATCAACTCAACGAAAATTTACCTCAAGACTCCGAGACATTTAATCAGTTATCTGGAGGATCATACGAATTAGCTGTTATAGATAGTGATGGATGTACTGTCGTAGAATCATTTAGTATAGAACCTTATCCTTTTATATTACTTACAAACGTGCTAACAGAAGATCCAGAATGCCTATTAGAAAATGGTGAAATATTGATAAATGTTACCGGAGGATTTGGTCAGTTAAGTTATACTATAGATAGTATAAATTATCAAAACGATCCATTATTCGAAAACTTAATACCTGGTGATTACACCATCATTATCCGTGACGAAAATGACTGTTCTATAGAGTCCGTAGTATCATTACCGATTCCATTATGTCCGATATATATTCCTAATATAATTTCTGCAAATAATGATGGAGTTAATGATGAATTTATCATTTATGTAGATCCTGATTATGATGTAGATATCCTACGCTATTGGATCTTTGATAGATGGGGCGAAAGAATCTTTTATTCTGAAAATTTTGGGATACGCGAATTTAGGTCTGGTTCTCAAGTAGATAAAATATGGTGGGATGGAAAATTTAAAGAAGAAAAGGCAGTAGAAGGGGTTTATGCTTACCTCATAGAAGTAAGGCACGAAAATGGTTACACGGAATTCCTCTCTGGTGACGTTACTCTAGTTAGATAATTAAACGAATTACATGAAATGGTTTTTGCGTATAGTCTCGATACTAATGATTATCCTTTTGCTTCTTGTTATTTTTAAGTGGTCTACTATAAAAAGACTACAACATACCATGAGTTTATTTGAGGAAGATGTTATAGTTCAAAATTTCCAAAATATGGAAGAAGCCTACAATACTTCTTCGTTTGCTCCATCTACAAATCCTAAAATAAATCCTAAAAAAACAGGTTACCAATTACCAGAATTTTATCAGCTCGGTGTCACCTCAAAAAACACTAACGATTTCTTAGACTACTCGAGAACCACTGGATTACTCATCATCCATAATGACACGATCGTATACGAGTCTTATCATAATGACTTACAACCAGATGAAACTCATATTTCCTGGTCAGTATCAAAATCCTTAGTCGCGACATTAGTAGGAATAGCAGTAGAAAGAGAGATGTTTACTATCGACGAACCTGTAACCAAGTATCTACCCCAATTTAAAAACACAGGATACGATAATGTCATTATAAAAGATATTCTCCAGATGAGTTCAGGAGTTGGTTTTGATGAAAACTACGCAGATTTTAATTCGGATATAAATAAATTTGGAAGAGCATTTGCCATAGGAACATCTCTTGAGGATTTTAGCAAAAGTCTAGAAAGAGAAAAAGAGCCGGGTACCGTATGCCACTACGTAAGTATAAACACTCAGGTTCTCGGACTACTCCTCGCTCAAGTGACTGGTAGAAGTATTACAGAACTTACATATGAGTGGCTTTGGGAGCCGATGGGTGCAGAACATAAAGCAAATTGGATAGTGGATAATACTGGTTTTGAAGTTGTATTAGGCGGGCTAAATGCAACACTCAGAGACTTTTCAAAACTAGGATTGCTTTATCTAAACAAAGGGAATTATAATAATCATCAGATCATATCTCCAGAATGGATCAGTGATGCTACTATACCAGATTCTCCTCATCTGATGCCTGATGTATCTGTAAGATCTCTGGGTTACGGATACCAGTGGTGGATACCTCCTAATGACGACGGAGCTTTTTTTGCACATGGAATCTATAATCAGTTTATTTACATCCAACCTCATAAAAACCTAGTGATCACTAAGCTCTCCGCAAATCATCACTTTAAAACAGAAGGGTCAGCAACAGTAACCGATCATCTGGCACTTTTTAAAGCAATTTGTAAGGATTTTTAATTGGTGGTTATTCAAAAAAACACGGTCATAAAATATTACCAGCTTAGGTCAGTATATAGTAAATCATTGGGTTACATAAGAGTCTCATTTCTTCTCCTCAAAATGGAATTGTATCTTGCAGCAGAATTATAGATCATGAAGTTTGCGGATTACCATATCGATGATAATATTAAGAAGGCTCTAAGCCTACTCGGTTTTAAAAGACCGACTGATATCCAATATAAATCTATACCTAATATTCTAAATGGTGAAGATTTATTGGCTGTAGCCCAAACAGGAACTGGAAAAACAGCAGCTTACGCAATCCCTGTTATTCATAAAATTTTTAGTAAAAAGAAAACCCAAAGAAGAGAAGATGGTATCCGATGCTTAATCATGGTGCCTACGCATGAGCTTGCTATACAAGTACTCGGTGTAGTAGAAAAGATTGCCGAGTTTACTACTGTAAGTGCAACAGCCATTTACGGGGGTGTAGACCAAAAACCTCAGATCAAAAAATTAAACGAAGGTGTGGATATCCTCATCGCTACACCGGGTAGAATGTTTGATCTCATCGCACAAGGATGGCTGAGAACTAATAGAATCCATACCTTGATTTTAGATGAGGCAGACCACATGTTAGATCTCGGGTTTATCGGTGATATTATGGATCTGCTACGTAAGATTCCAGACAAGCGACAAACCCTATTTTTCTCTGCTACCATCTCCCCTAAAATTAAAAAGACGGCTTACTCTATAATCAGACAGTCAGCTATACGTATACAGATTTCTCCTAAAGATCCTGTTTCTAAGAACGTTGAGCACTCAGTCATTTTTATGGAAATGGATCACAAGCGATTTTTCTTAGAGCGTGTAATCGCTGAAAATCCGGACAGTAAGGTACTGGTTTTTGTAAGGACACAAGTAAGAGCAGAACGGGTAGCTAAAGCGATGGAACGTGTAGATATTTATGGCCTTACCATACATGGAGGTAAAGATCAAGCCGAGAGAGGAATGGTTATGGAGGCTTTTAGAGAGGGTTCCACAAAAGTTCTAATCGCAACCGATGTATCCGCAAGAGGGATCGATATACCAGATGTTCAGATCGTAGTAAACTACGACTTACCAGATAAACCAGAGAACTATGTGCATCGAGTCGGACGTACAGGTAGAGTAAAAAAGAGAGGTCACGCCTACACATTTTGTTCTGAAGGCGAGAAAGAACTTCTTTCAAAAATTCACAAATTTGTAGGTAAGGAAATCGTCGAAATAAAACTAGACCATCATGCCTACAAAGAAACCTTAAACATAGAGCAGGAACGCAAGTATGATGTAAATGCCTTGCTAGAAGAAGCAGAAGAATTTGAAAAAAAGAAAGGTAAAAAAGGAAAGAAGTAATTCTATGCTCTTTGTTTATCTAAATATGTCTTGCAATTTATAATGCCCTAACGTCGCCTGACGGAATAATTCTCGCCAATTATAATCTCTAGTTCTCTTACATTTTGATTTATTTTGTAAAAAATTACCAATATGAAAAATAACATTTTTACTATTCTATGTGTACTACTGTTTACAGTTGTAGCGATCGGACAGGATGATTCTAAATGGACACCTCTAGATAAGAGTCCCACTGATATGATTTATTATCCATCTAACGCTGCGTGGCGTAATTACCTGGACGGAGATCAACGTACTATGAGACCAAAAATTAAACTAGTATACGCTAGACCAGGCAAAAAAGATAGAGCCATTTTTGGGAGCTTAGTACCTTACGGTAAAGAATGGCGACTCGGAGCAAACGAGGCAAACGTAATAACTTTCTATAGCGCTGTAGAAATCGCAGGTCAGAAAATAGATCGAGGAACTTATACCCTATTTGCAACTCCTGAAGCTAACGAATGGACTTTATCATTTTCCTCGCAAAAGTCTTTATGGGGATCCGATAAAAGAGATCTCAGTAAAACCGTAGCTGATTTTAAAGTAAGCACCTCTAAAACTAATGATGTTTTAGAAAACCTGGCAATGACATTCCAAAGAGTTGATGATGATAATGCAAATCTTGTAATTGCGTGGGAAAACACCATGGTAAAACTACCGATCAATTTTAATCCTGTGCTTTTTGAAGACATGGCGGTAAGCCCTATGGACCAAGTCCATTATCCTGGAAATTCTGCATACCATAACTACCTAAAACCAGAAGAAATTTCTCAAGCTGATAAAAAAGTAAAAGTGATCTACGGAAGACCTCAAAAAAAGGAACGTAAGATTTTTGGCGAATTACTACCCTATGGAAAAGTATGGAGGGTCGGAGCAAATCAGTCTACTGAAGTCACCTTTTATGAAGACGTAACCATCAAAGGACAAAAGATCAAAAAAGGATCTTATAATCTTTATGCTATTGTAAACGAAAAAAGCTGGGATATCATCCTTAATAAAGATATGCCAGCATGGGGATCAGCAAATAGAAACGAAGAAATGGATGTAGCTAAAATAGCAATCACTCCTACTATGGGTAAAGAAGACTTAGAAGTCCTTAATATTATTTTTGAAAAGAAAACAGATAAGGAAGTACATATGATCATCGCTTGGGAAAAAACTAGAGCGGCTATTCCGATCGTTTTTAAATAATATAGATACCACTTAAATAAAAAGCCTTCTAGTAAATTTAACTAGAAGGCTTTTTTTATAGCAATCCTTTTCTTTTTATTCTTTAATCACACTTATTGTATGCGTCCGTTCACCGTTTACAAAGGTGATCTGATACATACCTGATTCTAATAAAGATATATCTATTTGATTTGAATAATCGATCTGGTTTACGATTCTACCTAATACATCAAAAATAAGCACTCGCTCTATCTCTACTTCTGTAATAACATTTATAAAATCAGTTACTGGATTAGGAGCGATTATAATATCTCCATCTTCTGCTAGATCATTTGTGCTAGATGTACATATTATATCAGCCACCGATCGAGGTAATATCTGATATCCAGAATCAAAAGGAGATTCATTATCAAACTGCCCTCCTATTCCTAATATCTTGTATGAGCTACAATCAAATACACCACTCATTCCAGCTGCGTTAGTATCACTGTCGATTCTCATCGTTATCACTGCACCACCATCAACCGTTACATCTACATTAAAACTAGATCCATCACCTAACCATTCTCCAGCACCAGTCCCTTCTACAAAAAAGCCATCAATAGAAACCAACTGAGATTCCGTATCTTCATTAAGTTCAGTGATACTGGTCGGAGTAAATAGATTATCTGTACCTGTCACTTCTATACTCACAGGAGTAATCTGAGTCAGCCCATTAAACTGTCCTATCTCCCCTTGTATTTTTAAAACA
>CALLXF010000003.1 GCA_938015805.1 uncultured Saprospiraceae bacterium
ACTTAAGGTTGAATTAAAGTAACCATTATTAGTCCATCCAGAAGGTACTCCTCCGTCCATAGCTTCAATAATAGAAATTTGTGCAAACATCCCCGGCACTGCCAAGAACATAAACGCTAAGTAGAATAGCAATTTTGTAAAATTCTTCATATCGTAATTTTTTCGATTAAAAAGTTAAAAAATAAGTTTCAAAAAATAGTATTAATAAATTATTGTAAGGACAAACGAATAAATGGCTCAACTAGGTTGAACTCAAAAAAATCAAGCATCTTTCAATAGAAAGAATTACTTAATAACCAGACTTTGTTAGTTAAACTGAACGATTAGAAAAAACTTAGTAATCGAGCGTTTATTTCATTTGGGTAATAAAGCTTGTGCTACCTAGAAAAGTAGCGCTAGCTTAGTGAAAATTTGTTTTTCAGAATGCACTAGTATAACTGTTCAACTAGGTTGAAGTTAATTGCAAGCACCTATCAAATAGTAGATAGGTTGCTTAATAACCAGACTTTAATGACTAAACTAAACGATTAGAAAGTGTGCAGTCGAACGTTTATTTATTTGGGTTTAGGTTAGTTCTTGTTTTTGTTTTAAAAATATTGATCTTAAAATGAGATACCTTCACCCGTTAGTAAACTAACTAGATGAACCTATCAAATAAGGGCATGCCCGAAGGCCAGACCTTCAAAATATTTCATTTGGTTTAAAACAACTTTACTGAACTGGATAGATGGGGTGAAGTAGTATCCAGATTTTTTACACTTAAAAAAGACACCGAAGAAACTGATAAAAGTGCTCAGCTCGAAAGTAAATTTCATTTAAAACTTTACCATATGGTAAAAAAGGCGTTTTAAAGTGAATTGTACTAGTCTATTTTATGGTTTAATAAATTTTATTAAGTGTAATTTAAGCAAATAATAAATAAAGGTAAACTTATTCTTGAAAGATAATAAAATAAAATTCTATTTTTTTCTCAATTATCAAAAAAAAAATGAATCCTAAACTACAAAGCAGTACTTTTATATGGTTAAATCAAGCTAATACCATATAAAATCAGATACTTCAATTGAGTTTTCAAAAAAATCAATACGCATAATTAATACCTATAATATATGGTATCATATCCCTAAAAGTCTCTAAAATCAACAGAAATAGTTCTAAAACCTACTAATATTATACAAAAATAGCCGCCCCAATTACTCAGGGCAGCTATTTATTTATTTAAATAATCTTTACTTACTACGTCGTAGCTACTTTCGGTCCAGCAGCACTAATGGCATCGGATGCCTTATCGCTGTATTTTTTAAAGTTCTCTTCAAAACGACGAGCTAAGTCATTGGCTACCTGATCGTATTCTTGTTCATTGCGCCATGTATCTCGTGGATTGAGCACCGCGTTTGGTACATCTGGACAAGTCTTCGGCATATCTAATTGGAAGATTGGGTGACGTTGGTATTCTACTTTATTAAGAACACCTGTTAAAGCAGCTTTGATCATTGCTCTGGTGTAAGATAATTCGATTCGATTTCCATCACCGTATTTACCACCGGTCCAACCAGTGTTTACCAACCATACGTTGATTTCACCATCTCCACGACGGCTACCTTTTTCGATTTTATCACCTAACATTTCTGCATATTCTGCTGGATGTAGTGGTAAGAATGGTGCGCCAAAACAAGCAGAGAAAGTTACTTGTGGTTCATTGATCCCTTCTTCTGTTCCAGCGATCTTAGCGGTATACCCACTGATAAAGTGATACATCGCTTGATCTGGAGATAGCTTACTAATTGGAGGCAGTACCCCAAAGGCATCACAAGTCAAAAAGAAGATATTTTCAGGTAAGTCTCCTCGCGACTTAAACATGATATTGTCAATATGATAAATCGGATAACTTACTCGGGTATTTTGTGTGATAGACGTATCTGCATAATTAGCGGTACAACCATCCTCTTCAAAACCGATATTTTCTAATAATGCACCAAACTTGATCGCACCATAAATCTGTGGTTCTTTATTTGGAGATAAGTCAATCGTCTTAGCGTAACAGCCTCCTTCAAAATTAAAAACAGATTCTTTAGACCAGCCGTGCTCATCGTCACCGATTAACCGACGTTCAGGATCGTTGGATAAAGTTGTTTTTCCGGTACCAGAAAGTCCAAAAAATAAAGCGGTGTCTCCACTTGCTCCTGTATTTGCCGAGCAGTGCATGGATAATACATTCTTTTCAACGGGTAGGATAAAATTCAAGACCGAGAAAATACCTTTTTTGATTTCCCCAGTATAAGCAGTACCTCCGATGATGATCTTCTTTTCTGTAAAGTTGACGATAGAGAAATTTTCTTGACGTGTACCGTGCTTAGCAGGATCCGCTAAAACGCCAGGGAAAGCATATACTTCCCAATCTGGAGAAAATACCGCTCTTTCTTTTTCTGTTAATCTCAAGAACATATTATATACAAACATGTTTTGCCAAGGATATTCACTATATACACGAACATTTAGTCGGTATTTGGGATTTGCACAAGCGTAAGCATCTCGTACATAAACTTCCTCCAAGCCACCAGCATAGGTTTTGATTTTATCATATAGTTGGTGAAAACTTTCTGGAGTAATTGGCATATTGATCTCGCCCCAATCTACTCTTTGAGAAGTGATGTCGTCTTCGACAATAAAACGATCCTTAGGAGATCGTCCTGTGAATTTTCCAGTGTTGACAACAAGTGCCCCCGAACTGCTTAATTTTCCTTGTCCATTACGGATTGTACGTTCCACTAAAGCAGCGGGCTGTAAATTCTTAAGTTCTTTTTTAAACATAATTTTTAAAAGTTATAATTTGGATGGAATGGTTGGTTGGTTATTATGGTGGTCATTTAGCTTAAATAAGTAGATCACAAGAATTTGATTTACCATAAATTGGAGAAAATTTCCTAAAATCAAGTTTAAAAACACAGGTAAGTTGATAAGTAGCCTATTTTTTCAACTATGGTTAGAGAAAAACATTCATTCCATTTAGTAGTAGTAGTGAATTAAATTCATGAAAAAACTTAGTGTAAAATTAATAATTTTCATAGCCTAAAGCGACCATAAAAGGTAAAAAATCCTTCGACTTGATAAAAAAGAAAGATTTAGGATAATCCTAGAAATAATTAGCATAATTCTGAAATATAATATTATCTTTGCTGCTACTCTTTTAAAACGAAAATTACGACTGCTACACAACAATTATTTTATTATCCCATGACCGTACATAAGCTTATCCAACGTTGATCGTTTTAAATAAGTTTATAGTATATTTTACTGATTTTCAAGTGTTTATAACCCTTTATTTAGCCGTAATACTTACAGTGTGAAATCAAGAGAAGAAGTGTTCAACATTTTGAGCACAATGATAAAAAAGAGCAACTTTAGAATAAGTATAATAATACTAGGACTAGCAATTGTCGGTTTTAGTATTATTTTACTTAATCTAGATGGCAAATCAAGATTAGGTTCTAAAACGCAGTTACAACAACTCGCTTCTTTCCCAATACCTCATCCTACCATTCAATACGGTTTTGTACTCGATACGTTTCAAGTATCGCGTGATACTATCCAAGACAATGAGTTTTTAGCGGATATTCTACTTCGTCACAAGGTCCCATTTTCGGATATTGACGAATTAGCTCGTGCCACCAAGGATAGTTTTGATGTCCGTGGCTTACGTGCCGACAAACCGTATACCATTCTCGCAACAGATACCAGCAAGGCTGCCCAATACTTTATTTACGAGCCTAGCGTGTTCAGTTATGTAATATTCGACCTACAAAACAAAACGGCTAACAAGATTGAACGTCCCGTCAACACCACGATAAAATCTGGTGCCGGAATTATTCAATCCTCTTTATGGAATGCCATGACTGACAATGGAATGAGCTTTGAACTAGCTGCGAGCATGGAAGATGCTTTGGCTTGGTCTATCGATTTCCATCATATTCAAAAAGATGATCGCTTTAAGCTTGTTTATGAAGAAAGATCTATTGATGGGCAGCCGGTTGGTATTGGTAAAATTTTAGGAGCCTACTATAAGAATGTAGACAATGAATATTATGCGATTCATTTTGAGAATGAAAGACATGCAGGCTATTATGATTTGGAAGCGCGGTCTATGGAAAAAGCTTTTCTAAAGGCTCCGGTTAAATATAGCCGTATTAGTTCTCGTTATAATCTTCGTCGTTTTCACCCTGTACTTCGTAGAACTCGTCCACACTTTGGAACGGATTATGCCGCACCAACGGGTACGCCAATTTATGCGGTAGCCGATGGTTTGGTTACCAAGCGTAGTCGTACACGTGGTAATGGTAATTTTGTCAAACTCAAACACGACGATGTTTACCAAACACAATACTTACATATGTCTCGCTTTGCTACTGGCGTTAATGTCGGTACGCATGTAAAGCAAGGACAAACCATTGGTTATGTTGGCCAAACAGGTTTAGCAAATGGTCCTCATGTATGTTTTAGATTTTGGAAAAATGGTAAGCAGATTAATCATCTAAGAGAAATTTTTCCTCCTGCAAAACCGATGAAAGCGGAAGATCTACCTTCATTTTACGAATATCGAGATGATGTAGTTTATCAACTCGATACTGTACTTTCTCCGGATCAAATAAATCCAGAGATCGTTTCTACAAACCCTTAGTTACTTCTATTTTTTCCACTACGCTTTTTTTAGGGTAAACCCGAATGTAGATCCTTCTCCAAATGTCGATCTGACATTTATATTTTGGTTATGTGCTTCTATTATATGTTTAACGATAGATAAGCCTAATCCAGATCCTCCAATAGCCCTAGAGCGACTAGGTTCCACTCTATAAAATCGATCAAAGATATGTTTTAAATGCTTCTCTTCTATACCTACTCCGTTATCAGAAAACTCTATAAGAATAATATCATCTATAGTAGATATCTGAATAATAGTACGTCCTTTTGGTTTTCCGTATTTTATCGAATTGACTAGTAAATTATATATCGCTTGACGGATCTTGCTCTCATCTCCTAAAACTAGTAGCTTTTCCGTGAGGTCATATTTTAAAATAAGATCGATCTCATTCTCAACTGCAAAACCTTCTAAATCTCCTACTGCACGTTTGATGGTTTTAATAACATCAAAGGATGAAATCTCTATAGAATTAGCTTCACTGTCTAGCTTTGCGATCATTTCTAAATCATCCACTATCGTCTGTAATCGCTCTGTATTACTCAATGCTTTTTTTAAATACTTGATATTAATATTCTCATCATAAATACCTCCTTCTAATAAGGTATGCAGGTATCCCTGAATAGAAAAGATCGGCGTTTTTAGTTCGTGAGAAACATTACCGACATAATCTTTACGGTAATCTTCCAGCGTTTTTAGTGTTTTAAGTTCTTCTACTTTACGTTGAGCCCATTTCTCTACTTCGAGATTTACCTCATCTAAGGTTGTATTGTTATTAAAAGAAGAAGTAAGCGTTTTACGATCACTCATTATTTTATAAATAGGCTGCATTTTTATATAAACCATTCGTAGCAGAACAAATCGAATAATCAGAAATCCAGCACAAATAGCAATAACTACTATGGCAATGATTGGAATTGAAAATGATATTGGGAAAATAGAAAAGCAGAGGAATAAAATAAATAGAAACACCGACAATAGAAAAGTCAGCAAAATAGATATACCATTCAAAGTGAGGTTGCTAAACAAAATTACAAATTGAATTTATAACCAATTCCTTTCATAGTCTGAATATACTTACTTCCTAGTTTTTCTCTTAATTTGCGAATGTGAACATCTATAGTCCGATCTCCTACGATTACTCCATCACCCCAAACTTTGTTCATAATCTCAGCTCTTTTAAATACTTTGCCGGGCTTAGAAACAAGAAGGGAAAGCAGTTCAAATTCTTTCTTTGCCATGTGTATGATCTCCTCACCTTTAACAACAGAAACTTTTTCCAAATCTATTTCGATATCATCAAACAAAAACTTTTGACTCGCTTGAGCGTCTTCTATCTCTTTAATAGATCTTCTTAATAAAGCCTTGATGCGACTTTTTAAAACACTTGGTTTTATAGGCTTCTGTATAAAATCATCACCTCCATTATCAAGTGCTGTTATTTCCGTAAATGACTCACTTCTAGCAGTAAGAAAAGCGATTATGGTATTTTTAAATTGTGGAACTTCTCTCAATTCCTGACAGACTTCGATTCCGTCTTTCTCGGGCATCATAATATCGAGCAAGATTAAATCCGGATTAAAAGATAAAGCTTTGCTTATAGCATCGTCTCCATTATTTGCTGTTTCTACGATATAACCATCATTCTCTAGGTTATACTGCAAAAACTCTATGATATCAGGTTCATCATCAACTAATAAAAGCTTATATTTTTTCTTACTCAAAGATTAATATTTATATATTATAAATTTATGACAAGGCAGAGATAATTTAAATAATTCCATGTTATCAATGTATTAACAGTTACAATCATTTAGTAACCCTTTTATCCTTGGTTTTCTTATTCTTGCCATAACTATCATCTTTTATAAGTCGATTTATTCTAGCGTATACAGAATCGATAATAATATTAAATCTGGGAAGATCTAAATGAATGTATTTTATAATCGTATCCATCTCCTCGTATGATACTTTATGAATTTTTGAAACTTGAGCTCTGTAGGTCTCTTTTAAACTATCCTGCAAGCTCTTAGTACTATTACTGACAGCCGTACTTGCGAGTTGTATATCCATTACCAATGTAATCAACTCTTCGTCTTCGTATTGCTCTAATGGTTTAGGCTCTTTACATCCTAGAACTAATAAAATTAAGCAACAAAATACGAGAGCAAGCTGCATGACATTACAGATATTCACATATATGGATTTTTCGTATATTTGATTTCCCAATGTTTCTTTTTTATAATAGAACCTAAGAATGAATAAAATAGCCCTGTTTACATTGCTACTATGTACAAATGTAGCCATATCTCAAAATCTAGGTTGCCTAATGATTGATTTTGAAGAAATTTCCAATGATAGTCTATTTGAAGGTAAAGAAATCTCGAATCAATTTGAAGCTGAATTTGGACTTACGTTCCAATTAGAAAGTGGAGGACATCCTGTATTAGCACAGATAGGTGATCCACTTACAGCATTTTCTAGTGGTTTTGGGAATGACACGCCACGTCCAGAAGATGCTGCTGCCATAGGACAATATTTTCTTACAGATGATGGAGACTGGATAGAAACTGCAGATCCCATTATCCTCAATTTTTCAACACCTATCGACAGTTTTGCAGGTTGCATATTAGATATGGATGGAGGTGAAATCTTTTACATAGATGCATATGATGATATAGGTAACATTATTCTCCAAGATAGTATCATGGCCGGAGAACCTAATACGGGTGATGGAGTTGCGACATGCTGGGGATTTAATTTAATGGGATGTGAAGGAACAGTGTATCAAATTAAATTCTCGGGATTTAGACCAGGAGGAACTTTTGGGATGGGACTAGATAATCTTAGTTTTTGTTATTCGGGAATTAGTGTAGAATTAAATCTAACACAACCTTCCTGTAGTGGAGATGAGGATGGAATAATAGAAGTCGTAAGTACGGATGGTGTTGCATATACGTATTCTTTAGATGGCGTCAATTTTTCACAAAACGGTTTGTTTACAGGCTTAGAACCTGATTCCTATGATGTCTTTGTAATGGATCCTAATGGTTGCATGACGTCATACGATGTTTCTTTACAATCATCTGGATCTAATTCGTCAGGATTTATAGAAGAGGTTATTTGTCCAGGTGATTCTACTATAATAAATAACGAAGTATATAATACAGCGGGAAGTTTTAATCAAATTCTAGTAAATGACGCTGGATGTGATAGCACATTGTCGATTTTTATAAACGAGTTAGAATCTTTTGAAGTAGAATTAAATGAATTGATATGCTTGTCTGATACGCTTATTTTAAATGGTATATCTTATTCGGAAACGGGACAGTATACTCAGTCCTTAATGACTTCTGAAGGATGTGACAGTTCGATAATTATAAACTTAGAAGTAGTCGATGTAAACGTCTTGGACATTATGGAAACTATATGCTCAGGAGACACCTTTGAACTAAACGGGTTTACATACGACGAAAGTGGTTTTTACGAACAAGAATTAGCAACGGTCAACGGATGCGATAGCCTGATAAATTTAACTTTAATTGTAGAAGAAGTCCTTGAAGGAGTGCTGACCGAAAGCGTATGCGAAGGCGATAGTATATTAATTAATGGAGCTTATTACAGTATTGCGGGTACATATACTCAGTCATTACAAACTGCTGCAGGTTGCGATAGTCTTTTAAACCTCAGTATAGATATTTTGCCTAACTATGAGATTAATCAGTCTTACATACTAACAACGGGTCAATCTATAGATATTAACGGATTAATTTATACAGAACCTGGATCGTATGAGCAATTATTGACTACTGGTAATGGATGCGACAGTACAATTATCATTACTATAACTCCACCGCTAATAGAATGCGAGGATCCATGTGTGGGTTTTGTACCCATACAAGAAATAGAATTAAGTATTAAGTCATTGTCTGAAAACTCTTATAACGTACAGCTCAAAAATTTAGATCAGAAGACAGAATATGTACTATCAATAGCTGAGACATTTACACTATTGGATTTATTGGATGTAGAATCAGAACTAGGCATAGATAATCATCTTCTAAATGAAATACATTCTTTCGATAAATTTAAAAGCACCATACAGCAGTACACAAATACTCAACAAAACAAATCTGTAGAAAATAAAAGTGCATTTTATACGGACCATTTTAACACTGCTCACAGCACTGATGAAATATCAAACGTATTTAGAAAGGTACACAAGCAAAACACCTATCTAATAAATAAAATAAATCAAGGAGGGACGATAAAAAAATGTATACGTCATAGGGCATTAAAAAGTGGTTATTAATTTAGACTCTTTGTTAATTAGAATGGGTGAGTAATTAAATGCTAGGTATAATCCTAAGTTATGCAAGGATTGACCTTTTTGATTTTAGTGGATAAATTTTTAAAATCCGTTAAAAACAAAATAGTGTTTGAGCAAAACTAGGAATACTGAGAATAAGATATGCCAATGGAATAGTATAATTAATAATGTGAAAATCAGCTGATATTGCGAGTTTATTTTGTTTAGGATTTTAAGGATTTAGGAGCGTTAAGAAATCAAAATAGTCTTGAATTTTTGTTTCTTTAGCTTCAAGGCAAAAGAAAAAGAGGCATTTGAATATGAACTTAAATGACAATCAGAATGGAATAGATATTTTTTACCCACTCAAATCGACATAGTGCCCTTAATATCTATTCATTAGAAAGTAAACTTGGCTATAGTTTTATAATTTCATTTTGAGGGCAATTTCATAAAAGTTTACTGTCTTCTAATAAAACCCTACTTTGTTTACGTTTTGTAAAATTTATAACCTTATTCTTCTCTTTTGATCTAATTAATGAACATAAAATCGATTTGTTCATCATTCTGGATCATTTCCCCTCGAGATAGGCTGGATATTGCAGTCATAAAATAATACTTATGACTTTGTATAAAACGAGTTTTAGAGAAGGATTACATACTTACAAGAGGTCTAAATCGATCTCAGAAACTAAAGTAGAGGGATCTTATTTACATCGAGCAAATAAGAAAGTAGTGAAGATAGAGCACACTGATTTGCCATATCTCACTGGTAAAAAAGTTATAGATCATGATAGCGTATTAGACGGAAATATCGAGCGTTTTTTAGGGTATGCTCAGATCCCGATAGGAATCGCAGGACCATTATTACTTAATGATGATGATCAGCAGACAGAAGTACATGTACCCCTTGCCACGACAGAGGGAGCACTAGTAGCTTCTTATAATCGTGGGATGAAAGCACTCTACTTAAATGGGGGAGTACATGTACAGTGTGTTAGTACTGGGGTGCAGCGATCTCCTTATTTTAAATTTGAGACTTTGCAATCTGCCATAGCATTTAAAAAGTGGATCGAGCAGGTGCAGCATCAGTTCCAGGACATAGTCTATACAACTAGTAACCATACCGTACTGCTTGATCTTAACTTTTTACAAGAGGGGAATAGTGTGATTCTTACATTTAGATATAATACAGGAGCAGCGGCTGGGCAAAATATGGTAACCATCGCAACAGATGCTATCTGTAAGTACATAATAAATAATGCCCCTATAAAAGTAAAAGAATGGTATATCGAGGGTAATTACGCTGGAGATAAGAAAGCAACTTTTAATTCGCTGAATGCGGTAAGAGGAAAAAGAGTAATCGGGGAGGCGACGATATCTCGTGAGACTGTTGCTCATGTTTTGAAATCCACTCCAGAGGCCATGTGCCGTTACTGGAATACATCTAATCTAGCCATGATGCAAAGTGGTGCTATCGGTAATCAGGGACATGTTGCTAATGCACTCACTGCTATCTTCCTTGCCTGCGGCCAGGATGTGGCAAGTGTAACGGAGTCTGCGACTGGAATACTCAGAATGGAATTAACTGATGATCATGATTTGTACGTATCACTTACATTGCCATCACTAGTAGTAGGTACTGTGGGAGGCGGTACGCATTTATCTACTCAGAGGGAATGTTTAGAGATTTTAGACTGTAACGGAGTAGAACATGCGATAAAATTTGCAAGGATCTGTTGTGCTACAGCACTAGCAGGTGAGCTTTCTATTGCAGCAGCTATAGCAGAGGGTCATTTTACATCGGCTCATCAATCACTAGGAAGAAAATCTAAATAATCATTTAAGCAAGATCTGTTATGGAAAAGCAATTGAGTTTATTATCGAGATTTAATATATATCAAAAAGAAAGATTTCCGATCATCGGTCATGGAATTATGATTTTGGCGTTTACTTTCTCGGCCGTTTCTTATTCTAGGATTTGTAGAGGCTATGATGGCTTTATTAGTCTGACTGATTTTATGATCGGTGTATTTGCATCTTTTACTTTATTTCTTTTAGTCAGAATATTTGATGAGTTTAAAGATCAAGAAGAAGATGCAAAATATCGCAGTTATCTTCCAGTACCTCGAGGTCTTATTACATTAGCCGAACTTAAAAAAATCGGATGGATCGTTGCTATTTTACAAGTAGCGGTAATCGGTTTTTTTCAGACTAAAATGCTCTTATTGTATGTCATCGTTTTGGCTTACTTATTATTAATGGCTGCGAAGTTTTTTGCTCCTGTATGGTTAAAAAAGAAGCAGATACTTTACATCACTTCGCATATGATGATTATTCCATTGATTGATTTATATTCTAGTGGATTAGATTGGTTATTAGTCTCAGACGGCGGTTTACATCTAGGTGTTGTATGGTTTATGGCAGTATCATTTACTAATGGACTGGTGCTAGAATTTGGTAGAAAAATTAGAATCTTAGAAAAAGAAGAAGAGGGTGTCATTACCTATTCTAAATTGTATGGCACTAGAAGAGCCGCGATAATATGGTCATTATTACTTACCGTTACTATGATCTTAGCTGGTGGTGCATCTTTGTTTGCTGGCTATGCAGTATGGTCTCTCTTAATCTTCTTCGTATTTTATGTGGTTTGTATGATTCCGGCTATTTCATTTATTTCTAATCCGACGGCTATAAGTTCTAAACGTATCGAGTATGCATCTGCCTTATGGACTGCATTAATGTATTTATCTCTCGGTGCTATTCCCATGCTCAATAAAATATTATCATGAAAAATAACCTGTTAATTAAACCGGCGTTTCCGATCAATGATGTTGGAGGTAAGGCAAATAATCTAGTTAGACTAGATCAGATGAAAATTAATGTACCGCAGTGGGTTGTGATACCTCAGTCAGTATTGTTATCTCAGTTGCCTTCAGAACTAAATGAGTTAAACGTAGCAGCTGCTTTTGATCGGCTCATTGTGCCTAGAGATTTATTAATAGAGATGAAAACATTTTTTGGCTCCGAATGGAGGACTAAAAAATATGCGGTAAGATCATCAGCAATGGATGAGGATGGGAGCCAGTTTTCCTTTGCAGGTCAGTATGCCACTCATTTAAATGTAGCTTTTGATCAATTAGAAGACACGATTATTAAAGTATGGAAATCTGTTTGTACGGAGCATGTTAATGCTTATCGTAAGAAGCACGGAATGGAGGTACAGTACGGTATAGCGGTAATTATACAAGAGATGATATCTCCTGATGTTTCTGGAGTTGCGTTTGGGGTGGATCCTGTATCTGGACAGACTGACTCCAAAACTATTTCTGCAGTTTATGGCCTAGGAGAGGGACTCGTCTCTGGAACGCTTAAAGCAGATAATTTTTTTGTTCAAGGAAAAAAGATAAAGAGGCTTATCGCCAATAAAGAATTTTCTTTTAGGTGTAACCCGATCCAAGGGATAGAGAAAGTAGCATTGGGTTCTGAAAAACAAAAAGCTCAAACTTTAGCTAATCATCAGCTTATAGAAATTGATCTGCTCTTAGAAAAACTAAATGATACTTTAGGAGCTCCGCAGGATATCGAGTTTGCTTACATAAACGGTAAGTTGTACCTGCTCCAAACCAGACCAGTAACAACTATACCTATTCATGACCTTAGTAAAGAGGGTGAGTACATGCTATGGGATAATAGCAATATAGTAGAGTCTTATCCAGGTATTACTACACCACTTACTTTTTCTTTTATTTCTAAAATGTATAACGGTGTGTATACACAGCTGTCCAGTTTGATGGGTGTAAGTAACCGAGTCTTATTAGAAAATAAAAATGTCTTTTTAAACACGCTAGGCTTAGTCAGAGGTAGAGTGTACTATAATCTTGCTAACTGGTATAAGATGCTAGCGATGGCCCCAGGGTTTTCTATAAATGCAAGCTTTATGGAAACCATGATGGGTGTAAAAGAAAAATTTACACTTGACGGCAAGTATAAGATGTCTAAGCGTAAAGCTTGGGTTAGGACTATTATCATGATAATTAAAATGATATTCCTTCAGATCAGATTGCCTCGTACGCGTAAAAAATTCCAAAATCTCCTAGATCACACTCTTGAAAAATACGATGCTATAGACTATCAGGAATGTACTCCTGCGCAAATCGTAAAGCATTATAAATCATTTGAGCATACACTACTCGGTAAGTGGCATGCTCCTCTGATTAATGATTTTTTCTCTATGATATGGTTTGGGCTACTTAAAAATATATGCCAGCAATCTTTCCCTAATGAGGTAAATATGCATAACGATTTACTATGTGGAAGCCAGGATATTATTTCTGTTATTCCAGTCAGAGAAACATTGGCCATAGCCACAAGAATATCAAATGACGCAAGTGTAAAGAGTCTTTTTAAAAAACATGGCCCTGCTGCTATCTGGGAACAGTTAAGGCAAGAGAAATATATAGAGATAAAAAAGGTGATCGATATATTTTTGAATACTTACGGAGAACGATGCGTTGGCGAACTAAAATTAGAAACCATTTCTTATAGTCAAGATCCGGTACGGTATATAAAAATACTAAAAGACTATGTAGAGAATAATGTCATGGATCAAGTAGGTAAGACTAATATCGAAAACGAATTAAGAGCGGATGCTATCTCAAAATTTGACAGTTTTCTAAAAGGGAAATTATTTAAATCTATATGGTTTAATTACGTACTACGTAAAGCAAGAGATCTAGTCAGTAATAGAGAGAACCTACGATTTGAGCGTACAAGAGCATTTGGAATGGTGCGTAAAATGTTTTCCGCATTAGGTTATCAGTTAAAGGAATTAGGAATTTTAGAAGATGAAAGGGATGTATTTTATTTGACTTTGGAAGAAGTAATGCTCTTGTCTACAGATGAGAAATTAAATATTGCTGATCTTACTCATTCGCGTAAAGCGGAATTTGCCAGCTACCAATTACAAGCTCCACCTGAAGAAAGATTCTATACGTACGGTAAAGACTTTAGTGATGATTATATCTACTCTAAAGAAAAGCTAGAGCCTATTACTGGAGATCTTAACGGTATAGGATGTTGTCCTGGAGTAGTAAAAGGAAAAGTAAGAGTGATAAGTCATCCTTCTGAGATTACCAGCTTAGATGGTGATATACTGGTTACGACGAGCACTGATCCCGGTTGGGTTACTTTATTTCCGTCTGCTAGTGGTATTATCGTAGAGCGAGGCAGTCTATTAAGTCATAGTGCTATTGTATCTCGTGAGATGGGAATCCCATGTATCGTAAGTGTAGATGGTTTACTTAGGACCTTAAAAACTGGGGATCGCATCATCATGGATGGACGGAACGGAACAATCAAAATCGTAAATCATTAAACTGTTAGATATGGAGACTTATTTAAAATCCGTAGCTCATGATTACTTAAGATATGGAAACTGCTGGGAGGATGCAGATGTACTTCTTACGGGATTAGATATAACATTAGGAGACCGAGTTCTTTCTATTGGTTCGGCAGGAGATAACTCTTTCTCAATGTTAGTCGGGAATCCTGAAATCGTTGTAGCAGTTGATGTAAATACTGTACAGCTAAAACTGATCGAACTAAAAAAAGCATCATTCGCTACATTAAATCATACTCAGTTTTTACAATTTCTAGGCTTTGCATTTTGTGAAGATAGACTGGAGTTATATCAAATAGTTAGAATGATGTTATCGGAGGAAACGGCTATTTACTGGGATGGCAAAAAAAATAATATAATTAATGGTGTGATCCATTCTGGTAAGTTTGAGCAGTATTTTACTAAATTCAGAAAAGTAGTGTTGCCATTTATTCATGGCCGTAGAACCATAGATATTCTGTTTGATTCTAAAACAGGGCAAGAACAAAAAGCGTTTTTTGATAAACGATGGAATAGTCTGAGATGGAGGACATTATTTAGAGTGTTCTTTAGCAAATTTTTGATGGGTAGATTAGGCCGTGATCCTAAGTTTTTAAATGAAGTGAATTTATCGGTTTCTGATTTTATAATCGATAGATCGAGTACCCATTTGTCGAAGAGAGATAGTCAGGAAAATTATTTCTTAGATTATATTTTAAGAGGTAATTTTTCGATAGGCTTGCCGCATTACGCTCGCATAGAAAATTTCCAAATCATTAAAAATAATCTTGCTTCTCTAAAAACATTTCATGGCTATGCAGAGGAGGCTCAGCTGCATTACGGATGCTTTAATAAATTTAATCTATCTAATATCTATGAATATATGGATACCAATACTTTCTCTAAGACGGTAGAAAAATTGCTTGATATGGGCGATGACGGAGCTAGATATGCTTATTGGAATTTGATGGTTCCTCGTAATATGAGTCATGTCGATCCAGCTTTAATCTCAAGGCCTTCGATACCTTATGGTTTAACAGATAAAGGATTTTTTTATAATAAGTTTCTCGTTAATCAAAAATTAGGTATGCCTAAATCTGTTTTAGATAATTACTCTTTTGCTAAATAAAAAGCCTTTATCCAAAGTCAGCTAAACTAAGGAAAAGGCAATTTATATAACACAAAAAAAACGATGTGATGAATATGCAAGTAACAAATGTTTTATGGGCGTCAGGGGCTTTTTTATTTTTGTTTTCTTTGGCGGAATGGTTATATCATACATGTGGTGTAAGGGTAGAGTGGACTCGTAAGTTGGTGCATTTTATGACAGGTATTATGACCTTAGGGTTTCCATTTTTATTTATATCTCACTGGATCGTTTTAGGAATATGCGTTGTTTTTTTATCTATACTTTACGTAACGGATAGTTTAGATTTTCTTAATTCTATACATGGTGTAGAGAGGAAAACTGCGGGAGCCCATTTATTTCCAGCAGTCGTTTATGGTAGCTTTTTAAGTTATGCAATCCATGGTCAATTGATGTTTTTTTATTTGCCGATTGCGATACTTTCTGTTTGTGATCCAGTTGCTGCTCTAGTAGGAAAGCGATTTCCCTGGGGAAGATTTCTAATAAAGGGACAAGAAAAGACAGTTGCGGGTTCTTTAGCTTTTGCAGTCACTGCTGTAACTATAACGACGCTTATGCTGGCCGTCAGTAGCGATTATTTGCTAGCAGAAAATCTCTTACTAGTTCTAAGTATCGGAGTAGGAGCGACTTTGTCAGAAGCATTAGTTGTTAATGGATATGATAATATTTCCATTCCTCTGACGAGCTCAATTATTCTTTTAATATTTCATAATCCTATAATTAATTTAGCATGAGTCAGTTAATAGTTATTAAAACAAATCCTGGACTCTTTGGGTTTTCTTATTTTTCTGAATTGCCATCTTTGATTTATGGTCAGGATAAAAAGGATATTCATTTTACTGAGTCTAATCCTCATTTGCAAGCTTGTTATGTATTGTTAGATGGAGAAATACCGGTAGGGAGGTTTGCTATCTATAATAATACTGAATTGCTATTTGGAAAAACGAAAGCACTTTGTATTGGTTCCTATGAGTGTGTAGACGATCAAGATACAGCAAATTATTTGCTAGAATATGCAAAGAAAATTTGTGTAGAGGCTGGGTATAATTTTGTAATAGGCCCTATGAATGGTTCGACATGGGAAAGTTATAGATTTAGTTTGGAGAATAAGGAGGACTCATTTTTCATGGACTTAAATCAGCATTGTTATTATAATGAGCAGTTTTTGAAAACGGGTTTTGGTAAGATAGCGGAGTATCGGTCTAATGTAGATGAGGACTTAAAATACGATCTCCAGCAACTGGATAGATTTGAGGTTTATTATAAATCTAAAGGAGCTAGCTTTAGGCATTTAGATCTTGATAATGTAGATGTCGAATTATTTAGAATTGCGGAATTTTGTAATCTGGCTTTCGCCAATAATTTTCTGTTTACATCGATAGAGCCTATGCAGTTTGTAAAAAAGTACATTGCGATAGCTGGACTGTTTGATCCTGAATTAATATGGATTGTAGAGAATAATGTAGGTAAGATCCAAGCGATATTATTTGCTATTCCCGATCATAATGATCCGTCTGGAAATACATTAGTCCTTAAGACAATGGCTAGTTTACCAGGGACTTCTTTTAAAGGAGTGACGACTTATCTAGCCAGGAAGACTAATCAATTGGCGAAAGCCAAAGGGTACCAAAAAATAATACACGCTTTATTTATTAAAGATAATTTTTCTCAAAAGGCCTCGCTAAAGTATGCAACGGGATGTCATAAGGACTACGCATTATACGGGATAAATTTACTTGCAATCTAATCATGGTAGAGATTAAAAATATCAGAATGCGTAAATTATGCCTAATAACTGCGATAGTCCTAATTCTAAGTTTATTAGCAATGATTCATTGGAGTCCTTACGGAATAAAGCGTAAATTAAAGAAGCGTGCCGTTGTCAGTTCTGTTGAAATCAAAGCTCCTGTAGAACAGGTTTATAATTATCTCGGTAAATCTGCATATGCTTCAGAATGGTCTGTCTTTGTTGATAATATAATTCCTTTAAACACCTCGGAATATGATGATGGAACTGTAGGTTCTATCCGTCGATGTTATGCAAAGGGTAATGCTGTAAGGTGGGATGAGGAAATCATAGAAGTGAGAAAATTTAAGTTTAGAGAACTGAGTGTTTTTAACGCTGAGGGGTTTGTAATGATGGCAGGTCATTTACGGACGCAACAGGTGTATGAGCCACTCAGTGATGATCGGACAAGATTAAGTTTGACGTTGTTTTTTGAGTCAAAACAAGATTATATCGATGAGTTAAAGATGTATTTGGCCGCCTATGAGGTTTCTCGAATTTTTGATCTAAATCTTAAAAACATAAAACATTTTAATGAGACCTAAGCATCATAATATTGTTCATCTTTTTTTGTCTGCCGCAAATCAGTATCCTAATAACATAGCGATCATAGATGGTAGAGTGTCCATTAGTTATGTAGACTTGAAAAAAGAGGTAAAGCAAACCGCTGCATATTTCAGGGGGCAGGGCATAGAACCTGGTGATCGTGTATTGGTTTTTATTCCGATGGGTATAGACTTATATCGTATAGTACTGGCCTTGTTTTATATCGGAGCTGTCGCTGTTTTTCTGGATGAGTGGGTGAGTAAAGATAGATTATTGTTATGTTGTCGTATTGCTGATTGTAAAGGATTTATCGGAACGATTAAAGCCCGAGTACTCGGGTATTTTGCTAAAGAAATCAGAAATATTCCCATAAAACTAAGCTTGCGTAAAAGAGGCATTGCTAAAGTTGGTGTTCAAGAAGTGGCTCTGGAAGCTTCAGCTCTCATTACATTTACAACGGG
Source organism: uncultured Saprospiraceae bacterium (assembly GCA_938015805.1). Lineage (GTDB taxonomy): Bacteria > Bacteroidota > Bacteroidia > Chitinophagales > Saprospiraceae > JAHDHU01. The sequence goes on from CALLXF010000003.1 coordinate 18,323, forward strand.
AAGTACAGGATTACCTAAGGCTGCTGATCGTAGTCATGATTTTTTAGCAGCTCAGTTTTCTATATTAAAAGATAAGATAAATCCGCATCCGCAGGATGTAGATATGCCTGTATTACCTATTGTTTTATTTTTAAATTTAGGGATAGGTTGTACTTCTGTTATCGCTAAATTTAATAGTAAAAAACCCAGTAGTTTAAGTCCAGGTAAAATCATAAATCAGATCAAATGTCATCAGATAAATCGGATTACCGCTTCTCCTTTTTTTGTAAAAACTATTGCGAAATACTTATGTAATAGGAAACTAGTACTAAATAACCTCAAGCAAATTTTCACAGGTGGTGCTCCAGTTTTTCCTAATGAGGCAGATTTATATAATACAGCATTTCCTGATACGGATATACAAATTGTTTATGGTTCGACTGAGTCTGAGCCGATCAGTACGATCTCTTCTAAAGAGATCGTTTTAGATCCTTACTTGAAAAGTAATGGATTACCAGTTGGTCAGGTTCATCCTAAAACGAGTCTTAAGGTGATAAAGATCACGACAGAGAATATACATATGTGTAATAATATGGCGGACTTGGAAGTAGGGACTGAGAAAATAGGAGAGATCATAGTAGCTGGAGATCATGTGCTGAAAAAGTATTTTAACAATCCATCGGCATTTGAGACTAATAAAATTATATCTGATAAGGTAATATGGCATCGGACCGGAGATAGTGGTTTTATAAAAGATGATCAGTTGTTTTTGACAGGAAGATGTAAGCAATTAATTGATCATAAGGGAAAGGTGTTTTCTCCTTTTATAATTGAAAATAAACTTCAGTTAATAGATGGTGTATCGATGGGTACGATTATCCGTCAAAATGAAGAGGTTGTTCTTGTCGTAGAAACGAATCTATCGGTAAAAGATATCGAGTCTCAGGTTGTAAATATTTTTTATGATCGATTAGAGGTGGTCAAAAAAATACCTCGAGATCCTAGACATTTTTCAAAAATAGATTATGCTGAGCTAAGTAAAATACTCAGCTAAAGATGTCCTTCTGTTTTGATATGTCTAATTTGCATAATAAAATTCTAAGGCCTGAGTTCTTTATTGCCTTTCGCTCCTTTGTTTTTACAATGTTTTTCTAACCATTGATCTTGTTCCCATAGCATGTGTAGGATACTTTCTTTCGCTCGATATCCATGACTTTCTTTTGGCAACATAACTAATCGCACATTGGCTCCCAAGCCTTTTAATGCATTAAAATATCGCTCACTTTGCATAGGGTACGTACCAGAATTATTATCCGCTTCTCCATGGATGAGTAATAGTGCAGATTTCATTTTATCTGCATGCATAAATGGGGACATCGTATTATAAACCTTAGGTGCTTCCCAGTAATTGCGTTCTTCGCTCTGAAACCCAAAAGGTGTCAACGTACGGTTATAAGCACCAGACCTTGCTATACCGGCCGCAAACAAGTCGGAGTGAGATAGCAAATTTGCGACCATAAAAGCACCGTAACTATGACCTCCGACGGCTACTCGATTTCTATCGATAATTCCTTTTTTGTCTACCGCATCTATAGCTGCTTTTGCATTAGCTACGAGTTGAGATCTAAAAGAATCATTAGGTTCATTTTCTCCTTCTCCGATAATCGGAAAAGAGGCATCATCTAAAACAACGTACCCCCTCGTTACCCAGTATATCGGAGATCCCCAATAAGGGTATGTAAATTCATTAGGGTTTTGGGTGTTTTGGTTTGCACTTGACTTATCCTTAAATTCTCTTGGGTAAGCCCATAAAATCATTGGATACTTTTTAGTCTTATCGTAATCTAACGGGAAGTATAATGTACCTGATAATTCTACACCATCTGCTCGTTTATATTTTAGTAATTCTTTCTGTACATTCTGAATTCCTTTGTAAGGATTTTCATAAGCAGTAATTGGAGTTAGTGACTGATCTTTTAAATCGCGAAACGAATAATTAGGATATTCGCTAGGGGATTCTATTCTAACGAGTAGTTTGTTCTTTTTGACGTCATAGTCTGTAAGACTTTCTACTTTATCTGTAAAGTTTGACTGGTAGACACGGGTGGTTTTTTGTGTTTTCAAATCATATTTGTCTAGAAATGGAAATTGTCCTTTGTCGGAATATCCATCTCCTAATCTATATGCTGCGCCATCTTTAAGAGCAAGAACTGATGATCCGTATTTATTACGAGTGGTCACAAAATCACCAGGGTCACTATACCGGTCCTGGTAACTTCTGTCCACGATAATCTTTGGAGCCTGAGTAACATCTGATGGATTAAAAGAATAGCTTTTAGTATTTCGCGTATTCCACCAGTAGTCATGTGCGATGGCTGTTTGATCCGTAGCCCAGTCTATGTATCGATATCTATTTTTAGTTTTAATGAGAGGTTTTGCCTGACCATTATAAGGAGCTTCTAACTGGAATACTTGATCGCGATACTCAGCTTCGATATTGGCATCTCCTCCGTCCAATGCCTCTGCATATATGAGTATAGCGGCTTTGTCATCTCTCCAGTCTAAGCTTCTACGACCTGTACGTACAGACATAAAACCTTTGGGTAAGTCTTCTATAAGAGGGACTTCGTTTATAGTATTTACGAGTTGACCATCTTTAGTGTAGATAGAGGTTTTAGATGGGAATCTTCTGTAAGGAACCAGATAAGAAAAAGGTTTTTCTACAGTAGAGATCATTACATAGTTGCCATCAGGCGAGAACCTTACCATATTATACATGTCAGCTGGAAGCCATTTAGAAATTTTTCCGTCCAGAGAGACTTTGACTAATTTGGAGAGTGCGAGTTGTTCAAAATTAAACTCGTCATTTTTGTTTTTCAACAAATCTTGATATGTACGGTTCTGTGCTTTCTTACCGTCATTTACTGAAATTGTCGGTCCGCTAGGAACTGAAATTTTTGTATCGATTAAAGGTTTCCTATTTTCTGGGAGCATCTTTACGAGTAATGCTGTTCCATCTTCGAACCAGTTGATAGCGTATCTTAAATTAGCGTTTATGGTAGCGTCAGAGATTTTTTTTGCTTCTGCCTTTGCGATATCCATAACCCATAATTCTACACCATCAGAGGTTGTATTGGTAAAAGCCATTTTCGATTGGTCAGGAGACCAGGAAAAATTGGTAATACGTGGATTGGCAGGTAGTCCTTTTACAAGATTGGTTTTTGCATTTTTTTTCTTGAGGCTTTTTATTTGAATTTTATTAAAGTAGGTGGTTCTGCTTCCGATATTGGTTTTAGGATCTATTCTAAGTCCTGCAAGTCTAAGTTCTTGTTGAGATAATTCTTCGATAGTCTTATATTGATTTCGCGAAAGCAAAAGCATATAATTTTTGTCCGTATCCATGTAAGTGCTAGGTGGTAGGTCCACATCAATGAGATCCATAATGGATTTATGAGGAGTCTGGTAACCGAGGTTCTGTTGTGCCGATGTATTCAGTGTCCAAAAAACGAGTACGGAAAATAGAAAGATTCTCATGGAGGTTATTTTTTTTGTTTGTCGATAATTTATAAAACCTAAATTACAGATTTGTTACCTGACGAGATAATCAGAGAGCATAGTAATTTGTTAATGATTAGTTATTCGGAAAAGCAGTGTACCGTCACCTATTATTATTTTTGATCAAGGGAAGAAGCAACCTTTACTTACTATTTAAATGAAGCAAACCCATATCGACTCCGTATCTATAATCTAGCATTAGTGATTTTTTACTATAGGAATAAGTCCCGGATTTCAAATATTTTTTAGGAGCGATTTGTTTTACCTTAAGATCTTTAGGCGGTGTCTCCATAAAGTCTAGTGTGTTATTATAAGTGGTAAAATTTGATTCGAATACATGAGCCAGAGCAGGTGTGTTATTAAAATATTTACTTCCAAAGTAATCTGCCCAGCTTTGTTTTTCGCGTATACTTTTTGGTTTGGTACGGATGACAAGGATGTTTTTATATCCTTGGTTATAGGCCCATTTTACGGGAAGGGGATCACTCCATCCACCATCAAAATAGGATTTACCATTTATCTTATGTACACCTTTAGTTGCAAAGGGTAGTGTACACGAAGCTACCACCATTTGTATCCAATCTTTTTTAGTCGGAGTAAAGTATACAGGGGTTCCAGATTCTCTGTTAGTTGCGATAACATTTACGTTTATGTCTAAGCTGTTTTTGAGGGCTCGGTCCAGATCAAAGGGGACTTTTTTAGAAGCGATCTCAGCAAGGTAATCGATATCTAAATATCCCTTGGTCCCAAACGCTCTTTTATAATTGGCAAATTCTGGGTCCTTGGATAAACTGATTAGAGATTTTATACAATATCGATATTGACCGCTTAGGTAATAGGACATAGCAACAGCACCTCCAGATATTCCGATGACTGCTCGGGTAGGAAAATAGTTTGCCGTGATAAAAGCATCGAGGACACCTGATGTAAATGCAGTTTTAAAACCACCTCCTTCTATAATAATGCAATCGTATGTCATATATTCTGATTTAATATTAAGAACGTAGAAAATTGTATAAATGTGAAAATTAGGATATAGTTAGACTTGCGTCAAAAGATTTTAGTTTAAATGACTTATTAGTCAATATGTTTTTATTTATTTGTTCTCGGATCAAAAGAGACTGTAGCTCAGTTGGTTTAGAGCGCTGCCTTGACAGGGCAGAGGTCGTGGGTTCGAATCCCTCCAGTCTCACAATAAGAATCAAATAGCTTGTTACGGTAGTAGCAAGCTATTTGATTTTTATCAATTCTGCTATTTGTATTTGTCTGATTTTTTGGTCAGAGTGAATAACAACTTTGAATTGACTTTAGATATCTATGGCATATTTTTTTATTTCTGGTGTCTATTTATCTTTCTGTAGAAAAGACTAATAGCTTAAAATGGAATAAAATACATATATAAAAAAAATAGATTTGAATTATTTATCAATCGATTATCCTTCATAAGATTATATATGTATTTTTTAATATATTAATTAAATACCTTAAAAAAGGTATGTTATAGTTATGTTCACCTTTTATATTTGCGTAAAACCTACAAGAAATTTTGTTGACGGACTTAATTTCTTAATCACTAGAGACCAACGATTGCTTTGTTTAATAACCTGAATGATAACTAGAACGCAGCTCTCCTAATTCTCTTAAAAATTTGTTGTAATATTTTTTGTCTGACACCTTATGATTGGTGTTCAGTCCCTTTTGTATATAAGTATATTTTGAAATAAATTTTAAGAACTGTTTTAACCAAAACTCAATTACATGAAAAAATTATTTTTCGCTTTGATGTTATTATGTTCGATGCACGTAGTACAGGCCCAATATTTATCGCCTGGTGATGCATCAGTGGCATTGATATCACAAGCACAAGCATTGGAGAGTGGAGCCGTTGATTTAAAAGACGACGTTACCCTCAACACATTAGCAA
>CALLXF010000004.1 GCA_938015805.1 uncultured Saprospiraceae bacterium
AGAAAAACTTTTACACCTACGTAAACTAGTAATAGATACTGCTACTGCTCACGATAGCATTACAGAAATCGAAGAGACACTCAAGTGGGGCGAACCGAGCTACCTTGTAAAAAAGGGAAGTACGATCCGTATGGATTGGAAAATAAAAAAACCGGATCAGTATCAGCTATATTTTAAATGTACGAGTAAACTTGTTTCTACTTTTAAAGAAGTTTATGGAGACGATTTTAATTACGAAAACAACAGAGCGATCATCTTTAAGGTCGAAGAGAAAGTTCCAGATAAAAAAATAAAAGAGTGCATCAAAATGGCGTTATGCTACCACGATATTAAGCATTTACCATTGCTAGGGAAATTACTTAAATGATCATTAGCAAAATAGATCTACCGATTTATCTCCCCAGTCTCCCTCTCTGTTTTTTTCAAAAAGGTTTTTGCGGATGATATCCATATACTTTTTACGAGAGATGGATTCTCCACCTAGGCTTTCTAGATAAGGATTAGGCTGCTGACAATCGATCACCCAGAAGTCCCATTCTTGTAATTTACGAGCCAGAGATACAAACCCAAATTTAGATGCATTAGACTCTAGCGAAAACATAGATTCCCCAGAAAAAATTTTACCCAGAGCCACTCCGTATAATCCACCTACGAGATCATCACCATTCCATACTTCGACTGAGTGACATATGCCCTGAAGATGTAACTCTATATAAGCTGCTTTCATCTCGTCTGTGATCCACGTACTACTTTGCCCATTACGTTTTACTTCTTGACAGTGAGATATCACATTGGCGAAAGCCTGATCATATGTAACTCTAAATTTTTGTTGATTAAAATAAGGACGTAGACTTCTAGCAACTTTTACTTTTTCTGGATAGATCACAAATCGAGGATCTGGATTCCACCATAAGATCGGATCCTCGGGATTGTACCACGGAAAAATACCCCACTGATAGGCTAACCTGAGCCGTTCCACAGAAAGATCTCCTCCGACTGCTAGGATTCCCTCAGTAGTAGTCTGCTCAGGATGTGGAAAATAGATCACTATATTTTAGATTATGTTTTGCGATAAAAAAAAAGGGCAATGATAAATGATCACTGCCCTTTCTAATAAACTTCTCGTTTTATTTATTTCTCTACAATCGTCTCTATCACTGCAGAAAGTCCTCTATCTATCAGAGCGTCTTTCATCGGTTTTAAAATATTAAAACCTGCTGTTTTAACGATTGCTTTTCCTTTATAGTGGACTAGTAAAGAAAGCTGTTCTGACTGTTCGTAGGTATGCATACAGATTTCCATAAAACTCTGTATTACCCAGTCAAAAGTATTAAAATCATCATTATAAACTATAAGCTGTGATTTCTCACTTGCCGTCGTTTCCTCCATGATCATTACCTCCTCTAATTCATTTATTGAGTGTGACGTTTCATTATTCATGAGCGTGGTCAATTTATATTTATTGAATTTTTTCTAAAGTCGCTTTAATATCTTCAAAGTTAGGAAGTTCTCCTGCATTATCTAATACTTCTGCGTACTGTATAGTTCCCTCTGCATCGATAACAAAAGCGGCTCTTTTAGAAACACCGTTCATGTCAAGGACAAAATTTTCGTAAAGGGCACCATAAGCTCGACTTACATCTTTATTAAAGTCGGATAAAAGAGGGAAGTTAAATTTATTCTCTTCTTTAAACTTTTCCAAAGAAAACAAAGAATCTACAGATATGGCTAATATTTGGGTATTTAATTTTTCATAAATACCTAAATTATCACGTGTTGAGCATAATTCCTCAGTACAAACCCCTGTAAAGGCTAGTGGAAAAAACAATACGAGCACTTTCTGACCTTTAAAGTCTTCTAAATCTACTTGTTCTTTTACAGTATTACGGAGTTTAAAATTGGGGGCTAGATCGCCTACCTTCAGGTTCATATAAAAAGTTTGTGTTTAAAGCTCGCCAAAAATAGATTAATTATCTTAACCAAAAAACAATCTACTGCGGAATATTTAGATACTTTTTTATGTAATACATTGGTTACTATAAAGGATGCAGTTATGATTATTCTTTTTAACATTTATATAGTCTAACCTTCATTTCTGGTCTTACAGCTACTTATTAAATATAACTTATTTACTCCCTTCTATATTCTATAAAACCCAAAGCGACTTAGTCCAAATATTAAATATTTTGCTCCTTTTAGTTAGACCCTATAGAGCTTATAAAAACGTAATTTTACAGCCCAATGGATCAAAAATCAAAGGCATATTTATACATACATATCTGTGTCATATTATGGGGTTTTACGGCCATCCTCGGTGAGCTCATACAGTTACCCGCATTGATGATTGTGCTATGGCGAGTATACATTACTTCCATAAGTCTCATAGGTTTATTATGGTTTTATGACAGGTTAGTAAAAATAGGCTTTCGCCAATTTTTTATTTTCGCTGGAATAGGAGTTATCGTTGGATTACACTGGCTGACTTTTTATGGAGCTATAAAACTTGCAAATGCATCAATTGCACTTGTATGTTTTGCCACTACCTCCTTTTTAACTTCGATTATAGAGCCCCTTATTGTCAAATCCAAGTTTAGCTTATTTGATTTGGCTATAGGAATAGTAATTATTCCATCTATGATCTTTATCGTAAACGGACTACCCTCCAAAGAATATATGGGTGTAGCTGTAGGAATTACTTCCGCTCTACTAGCTACAATATTCTCCACATTAAACAAAAAGTACGTCAATCACGCAGACCCTATTTATATTTCTGCAGTAGAAATATCATCTGCCACCATCTTCCTGATAATCATTTTACCGTTTGTGTACTTTTTAGGGGAACCGATGCCACTGATGCCTACCGGAAAAATGGATTGGATATATTTGATAATATTGGCATTAGCCTGTACGACGCTTCCTTTTATATTATCAATGATTGCGTTAAAACAATTATCTGCTTTTGCAACCAATCTAGTGATCAATCTAGAACCCGTATACGGTATTATACTCGCCATATTTATACTAAACGAACATAAAGAACTTAATATTAATTTTTATATCGGTGCCACCGTTATTATGATCAGCGTTTTTATTTATCCCATTCTAAAGAAAAAATTTAACCCTAGCCATGAAAAATGATCAGCAAGCGATATGGGACTATTGTGCTACTTACTCGACTGTGCAAAATGATTTACTCGTCGAACTGGAACGGGTTTCTAATCTTAGAACACTGGCTCCACAGATGATATCGGGACATCTGCAAGGACGGATGCTCAGTTTTATCAGCCATATGGTAAGGCCTTCTCTAATCCTAGAGATCGGTACTTTTACAGGGTACGGTACTTTATGCCTAGCAGAAGGATTACAAAAAAGTGGGACTATTTATACAATAGAGGTAAATCCCGAACTTGCCTATATCTCTAATGACTTTTTTAAACGATCTATGTATGATGACCAGATAAATGCAATCTCAGGTGATGCTATTTCTATTATCCCGACTCTTAGAAATAGTTTTGACTTAATCTATATCGACGCTGGAAAAATGAATAATTGGGAATATTTAAATTTAGTGCTTCCTAAATTAAATAAAGGTGGGTTTATCATAACCGATAATGTCCTCTGGAGTGGAAAGGTCCTATCTCCTAGCGATCGTGTAGCTATACAAATAAATGATTTTAATAAAAAAGTATATGAGCATCCAGGCATAGAAAATGTGATTCTACCTATTAGAGATGGGATGAGTATTATAAGGAAAATAGATTGATAAAGTTTAGGCTTATAGCTCCTTTGACTAAATTGGAATTTTAGGATTAATGTCATTCCAGCATCCGAGCTACTGTTTTGTAACTTATAAAATTTAGATATACAATCGAACGATCGATATCTATATCGCCGAGACTCATTATTTGTTAAAAGAAAAAAATTGACTACTCTATGGTTGCTAGCAACTACCAATCGTTAGAGACTTCAAACCTATGAATTACTAGGTATAAATCTCATGTGACTATTTTACTATCCTTTGTAAATGGCAAACCTTTTCCTAAACCATATTATGATACACGTTTTGCACGTCATCATCTTCTTCTAGTTTTTCTAGTAACTTATCTACGTCTTTGGTTTGTTCCTCTGTGAGTTGTTTAGTTTGTTGTGGTATTCGTTCAAATCCACTAGATTTTATATCAAAGCCTTTTTCCTCTAATGCTGATTGTAAAGAACCGAAGCTTTCAAAATTTCCATAGATTACGATCTGACCTTCTTCCTCAAATACCTCCTCTGCACCATGATCTATCAACTCAAATTCTAATTCTTCTAAATCTTTTCCTTCAGAAGGAATTCTAAAATGACAATGATGGTCAAACATAAAAGAGACACTTCCCGTAGTGGCTAGATTACCATTAGTTTTATTAAAATAGGATCTTACATTAGCAACAGTACGTTGATTATTATCTGTGGCACATTCTACTAAGACCGCAATTCCATGCGGAGCATATCCTTCAAAATTTACCTCCTTATAGTCAGAGGTATCTTTATCAGAGGCTTTTTTTATGGCCCGATCTACATTAGCAAGAGGCATATTTGCGGCTCTACAGTTCTGTATCACAGCTCTGAGTTTAGAGTTAGATTCCGGATCCGGACCACCTGCTTTTACAGCGATCACAATATCCTTTCCTAATCGGCTAAAAGTTTTAGCCATGGCTCCCCATCTCTTAAATTTCCTAGCTTTTCTAAATTCAAATGCTCTTCCCATTTTTCTACTTAATAATTTCTGCAAAAATAAGGAATATTGATAAATCTCTAAATTATAGCGTTTATATGATATTTTCTAAAAATTCACTTTAGTCTGTTTTGTAAGGCTTTCGCCAATGAGTAAAGCTGTAATAAAACATAAAAAGCCCTGTGATAACGCAAAAGTTACCCAGGGCTAAAGCCAACAATTAAAAAAACCAATAAATCTTTATGTAAATTTTACTAGGCTAGTCCCGCTAAATTTCGAATTAAAATTTTGCTTGGTTTCCTAGCACTAAAATGGATCAAATTATCTTTTTTTAGTTCGCCTAGAACTCTGGCCACTGTTTGTCTGGAAGTATCAGTAAGGTAAGCGATCTCTTTATGTGACATCCCATGATTAACCAAAATCTCATCAAAACCTATTTTTACGCCTCGTAAATCAGCAGTTCTTGTAATAAAATCTACGATCCTTTTCTTTGCTTTTTTGAATACAAAATTTTGCATTCTGTTTTCTAAATTAGACAAACGACCGATTACAATCTGCATTACTAATTGCCCAAAATGATGATTATTAATGACCAATCTTTTAAATACACCTAATGGAATCTCTAGTAACTTTACATTAGACATCACTTCTACAAATTCCTGTCTCGTCTCAGCTGATGTAAATACATTTTCCCCAAAAATCTCATTTTGATATACTATATTTTTTATTAGAGTCTTGCCCGCAGAAGTATGTGCTCCCATTTTTACAGAACCTTTTACAATAAAGTATACGTTTTGTATTGGCGAACCAGCCTCATAAACCAATGCAGATTTTTTTAGATCTATTACTCTTGCATTTCTAGCAAGGTCTTCTTTATGAAAAGTAGATAAAGAAGATAGTAGTTTAAACTGCTCTACCATTTGTATTTTAGTCGATAATTCCATTGTGGTTCGTTTTTTCCTATTGTTATAGTTAAAACGATCCAGTTATCCAATACCCCTACTCTAAAAATAATTTTTTCCAAATTTTATAGGGACGACCCCAAAGGCAAGGAAATTTCGATTTCTTTTTCCTCTCTAATAATGGATAAAAGCACCATATCATCTGGCTTATAGGCCTCTAGGGCCAATATCAAATCATTATTAGAAACTACCTTTACTCCATCTACCGCAGTAATAATATCTCCAAAACGGACTCGACCTTCTCTGTTTTGTTTAGTAGGTATAAGTCCTGCTTTTTCTGCTCCACTGCCAGGAGTTACATCTAGAATCATTGCTCCCTTAACTCCCCATCTCTGCGTATACTGTTCTGGGACCAGTTCTATACCGATCATCGGCCTTTGTACTTTTCCATATTCTATTAAATCAGGAATTACCCAGTTAACAACGTCTACAGGTATAGAAAAACCTATCCCTACACTAGCTCCAGATGGACTGTAGATGGCGGTATTTACCCCTATAAGCCTGCCAGATGAGTCTAAAAGTGGGCCACCAGAATTACCTGGATTTATAGCAGCATCTGTCTGGATTACATCTCTAATCGGTATCCTGGCCAAAGATTCTATTTCTCTTCCTAAGGCACTTACGATTCCTGTGGTCAGCGTCTGATCCAACCCAAATGGATTACCGATAGCATAAACAGATTGACCTACTCTGAGATCGCTAGATGTACCTACGGGAATAGGAACTAGTTTTTCTGCTGGAGCATTTATTTTTAAAATCGCTAAGTCTTTACGAGGCTCGTATCCTACAAGTTCTGCCTCCCAGACGGACTGATCCGAAAGGGTGACCTCCCATTCTTGACCTTCCTTTACCACATGAAAATTAGTAACAATATGTCCATCCTTATCCCAAATAAACCCGGACCCAGATCCACTAGGTACTTTATACACTTGATTAGACCAGTAATCTCTTTTTACACCTTTAGTGGTAATGAAAGCAACAGAAGGTGCAGCGTTTTCAAAAAGATCAATGGTTGCTTTTTCCTGCGAGGTGGTTACCGTAACAGGTGATATCTCTCTTCCATTAGCTGGAGGTTTTAAAGTAGATGGTTTTTGAACAGTGGCTTGTCTATCACTTTGCTCATCCTGATCTGCATTTTTAAAAGAGCTTCCCATATAAAAACCCAATCCAAAAATAATTATCCAAGGCAAGATATGCTTCCAATTCATTTGTAATACTTTATGATTACTCAAAAATAAAAAGAGACCCATTTATTTTAAATCGGTCTCCTTTATATTTTAGTCAATTTTAAATATCTATATATTCATAAATCCTATTGGAGGTGGATTCCCTCCTCCGGGACTATAGAAATTACCAATATTAGGTAAAATAATAGGCAACTCTGATGGTGTTACACCATACCACATCGCCAGCTCAGAAAAATATTCGTCGCAAGACAAAGTAGGAATAAGTACGCCTCCTCCTATCTCTAACTCAGCATCTAGCTCTAGAGATGGGAAGGTACCGTAAATATCTTTTCCATTTACTGCCCCTCCGACTACTAGAGAATTACCTCCCCAACCGTGATCGGTACCATTACCATTAGAAGTAAGTGTCCTTCCAAATTCAGAAGCTGTAAAGGTAGTCACACAGTCCGAGAGTCCCATTTCCGCCATAGCGGCCTGGAACTCTACCAGCGCATTATTTACTTCACCAAACATAAACATCTGGTTATCGAGAACTTCGTCATGATGGTCCCAACCGCCATATTCAATAAAAAATATTTGACGCTTCATCCCGAGCGTTTCTCTCATGGCGATGGTCTTTGCCACCATATGGAAACTTTGGGACAAGTCATTATCCGTAAATTGAGTATTTAAAGGACTCAGACCTTCTAAAGCTGTAGAAAATTCCTCATGTGCTGATTTTGCATTACGAATTACATCCACATAGGCATGTTTAAATATATCTGTGTAATGTTTATCTAGCATATTATCGATAGCCCCTTTTCTAAGCATACTAGATGCCCACGGATCGTTGTAGCCAAGAAGTCCATAGCTTCCATCATAAGGATCTAGGGAATATTCCACCGTGTTTTGTCCTACCTGAAATACATTATTTCCAGACATGGAAATATTCATGGCGATATTAGTATTATCATTTGCTGATTGCATGAGATCTGCCATTTTTCCACCCCACCCTATCGAAGCTCTATCCTGCGGTACTGCAGTCTGCCAGTGCATTATCTGATCCGAGTGAGAATAAAGCCCTAATGGAACTGCTGCTGTCCCTTGCTCATACTGCTGACGTGTCATAGGTTCTACAAGAGTACCTACGTTAGTAAGAAAAGCTGCATTGCCATTTTCAAACATTTGCTGTACTCCTCCTAATGCGGGATGTAAACCATATTGCTTACCATCATTTGTGTTAGGGCTTATCGGTAAAATATCATTTTGTGGAATGCTCTGATTTGTACGAGTAGTCATGTACTCATTATACTCTGCGTTTCCTCTAGGGATCAGCATGTTAAAAGAATCATTACCACCTGAAAACATTAAACAGACTAAAGCTTTATAATCGCCACCAAGCAGTGTTGAGGAATTCATAATTGCGGCTGCATTAGCTGCTTTTAAACTATTTAAAGTAGAAAATATAGTTGTGTATCCTAAGGCTGCACAACTTGCTTGTTTGATAAATTTTCTTCTTCCTTTATTTTGAAATTTATTAGACATAGTATTTTTTTTGAGGTGGTTTACTTCTGAATTTTATAATCTGGAGAAATCAATAATAAGTAAATAGCATTACGCACTACTTCCCACTCATCAGGTGCTAATGGAGAAATGGCTTCTTTTATAAAACCACGTGTCTCATCTGTCATTTGTCCATGGGTATATAATATATCTAAATAATTTAATAATGCTTCTGGATTTTGGACCATGCCGCTAAATTGATCAGTTAAATATCCTATACCAGGATCTCCGTAACCTCCGTGCCAGCTATACCACGGTCCGTCCCATACATTCCAAGCATAAACTTTGTTGATTCCTTGGATACTCGTAGAAGAGTCATGTATTTTAAATTCTGGTGCAACAAGACCAGCCTCTGATACACCACCCACAGGAGAGTAGTCTGGTGTAAAGAAATTAAATACCGAAGGTGATGCCATCGGAAACTGTTTTAACTGCTCGATAAGATCATATCCATTATGCCAGTATCGATCTAGAGGAGTATCTATATCAACAGATCTCGCAAACTGTATTGCCGTAACCATAGGCTCTCGTAATCTACCATTTTCTATGGATTGTAAAGGGCCGCAATCTCTCGCCTCATCATCTAAAAGAATTGATTTTATTACAGCTTCTAAATCGCCACGTACTCCTTGTCCATTATTATTAAAAACTGTAGCAACTCTTTCTATGTATGCTGGAGTAGGATTAGATTTTACAAAACGCTGAATTAATCTAGTGGCTAGAAAAGGCCCTACATTAGGATGATTAAACAGATGATTTACGGTCATTTCGATATCCGTCATTCCATCTTGGTTTGCAGGAATAGTGAGTCCGTTTATCAATTCTTTTTGATCGGTCTCGTGGAAGTTTTCATAGACTACCATAGGAACAGTCATATCAGCTCCATACAATCCAAGCCCAAAATATGGCTCATCTGTCCAAGTCACCATATCATTAATGGCACCCGGTCCTAAACCCGTAAAAACCTGAGCTAGTTCTTTTATATCATCATTATCATAGGTCGGAATATCGTTTCCATTTCCATCTTTTTTACGACTTCCGTCAATGTTTAATTCGTATAAACCAATCGAAAACAATTGCATAATTTCTCTTGCGTAATTTTCGTCAGGATGGATATTGTTTTCTAAGTCTTCTTTGGGATTATTCATATGACTTAGATAATATCCCATAGCCGGATGTAAGCTTACTTCTAAAAGTAAGTCTTCAAAATTTCCGAAAGAATTTCTGACTAAAACATCATAATAACTAGCCACTGCATCCACATGATCTCTAAGGTCAGAGTTCATTGATATGACTAATAGTTCGCTTAATGCCAGAGCCATTCTTTGTCTTAGCTTGTCCTCGTTAGTCATATTTATAGTCCACCAGGTATAATTAAAATGTAGTTGATAAGGTCCAAAGACTTCTTCTGGATCTTCTCCTGCTGCTACGTGTAATTCTAAAACTTCCTGCCATATACTTTCCAGGGTTTCAGGAAAATTAGACGGAGTTATATCTATCTGTGTGTCTATCCACTCTTCAAAACTATTGCCTGCTAGAGTGTTTATCTCATCCATAGTATAACCTAAAGTAGCTTGAGATAAAAATCGACTAGCATTCATTCTATGAAAATCCATTCCGCTTCCATTTAAAGAATTAATTGCATCGGAACCCTGTACTTGATCACTGCTACTTACAGTAATACCATTAGTATGACCTGCACCTATGTAATCTGTATAAGCCTGTGTATTACCTTCCATATAAGTAATAAGTACGGCTATGAATAAAAGTATTTTTTTCATGGTCTGTAATTTATGGTTAGGTAATATTTTAAGGATGTAGAACAGTAATTATCTGACTTGTATTAAATAGTTTAGATTGTAACGCTAAAATATATTCGCCGGAAGGCAAATCAGAAACTGAAACCGTCTGTTGCCATTTAGTATCATTTACATCTACGAGATTCCTCTTTATTAGTGTTCCTCTCATATCTATGATTGTATAGACCACATTTTCTATGACTCCTTCTACTTCAAGATCTATTGTAAATTGCTGATCTGCAGGAATCGGAGATAACGATAAATCAACGTCCACGAGTGGCTCATCTGTATCGCTTATAAAACTTTCCACATCGATTCTTACTTCGCTCAAACCATAACAATCTCCTCCATAATTACTCGTAGCGGTTATTATAAGATGCTTTGCAAAAAGTCCTCCTAAGTCTGGGCCTTGCGAACCCTCATAAATAGAACTTCCTTCTGACTGTTCTAAAGTATAACTCCCCCACTCTATCCATTCCTCTCCATCTAAACTGTAATCTATTACAATGTCCTGGAGCCCTCTGTTTGTAAAATCAGATTCGTTATAATTCCAGATGGTCATCTGAGCCAACTCATAAGTATAATCAAAATCATATTTTACCCAATGAGAATTACCTCTAACCGGGTTAGGATTTGGGCTTACTGAACAAGATAACCATGCAGTTGTAGAAGAGGTATTATGTCTATCAGGATAACACTGAGCTGCAACTAGGCTAGACATAAAACACAAAATGAGAAAAGAAAAAATGCTTTTCATCAACAAGGGTTTAAAGAGGTTAAGGAATTGATATCAGTAAGATAAGAGAAAATGCTAAAAAAAACGAGATAGTTTTACAGATATTTAGCCCATAATCGTTTTAGGTAACTTTGTGTCTTATAATATCGTATTGTTTAAAATCTATTTATGAAGTACTTTTTCTACGTCGCTCTTTTTTGCTTAATCGGATTTTCCTCTTATAAAGGTTTAGAATTATACAAGTTACAAAAAGAACAAACGCTCTTAAAAGAGGACTGGGCCGAAATCCATAAGATCAACTATGGGTTATTTAATGTGGAATTATGGAAGGATAAAGCCCTTGTTATTTTTGATAAAAAGATCAAAGACTTCAAGATAGATCCAAAGATGTATAAAGATGTCAATAAGCAATTAGTGACATACTTAAATCAGATGTACACTCAGTATTTTTCCTCTGGAAAGTTGGTGGATGATTTTTTGGCTCAAGCCGAAAAAAAAGGAACCCTCAACAAGGTTTTTATCAAAATGATAAAGGGAAGTGTTAAGGATTTGATCAAGGATTTTGACCTCAGGTCAAAAATTCCCTCTATTGCTGATGAACTTACCTCTGAAATCAAGGCAAACGAGCATGTATTTAAAGGTTACCTAACCAAAGAATTAAATGCGATGCTTTTTGATGCAAGTGCTGCTGAATATAAAGATCCTCGCGAACCGATGTTATTAAAATATCAACAAGAAGAACTGACCTCATTATCAAATGAGCTGACAGTCCGAATCGAATCGAATGATGTAAAAATCACAAATACCATAAAATGGATTTATGGATTACTCATTTTGACGCTATTATTTAGTTCTCTTTTATTTAGATCTATAGGTTTAAAATCACTGGTAGTAGCATTTACTTTAGTGGCTATCGTGATGCTTTTACTAGGTATTAGTTTACCGATGATCGATATCGATGCAAGATTAAATTCTTTTGAGTTTTCGATACTTGGCAGCCAAATTGATTTTGATGAGCAGGTATTATTTTATCAAAGCAAGTCTATAACTGATGTCACTTCGACGTTAATTAATAGCAGAGGTATCGATATGAAAATAGTAGGCGGACTAGTATTTTTATTTAGTATAGTTTTTCCTTTTTTTAAACTTACGCTCTCCTCTATGTACTTATTTGTAGAAAAAATAAGAACAAGTAAAATAGCCAATACAGTAATTTTTATTCTGGGCAAATGGAGTATGGCTGATGTTTTTGTGGTAGCTATATTTATGGCTTACATCGGATTTTACGGAATTACTTCGGCACAGCTTAACGACATTGCGGCTGATCAAGGAAATTATTCTGTAGAAACGATTAATTACTCCAAGCTATCTCCAGGGGCATTATTTTTTACTTCCTACTGTGTTTTATCGATTATCACGAGTATGATTATAGATAGGATTAAAAAAAATAATGTGGACCAAATTACTTGATCCACATTATTCTCAAAAAGTTAGAGATCCTTTTTATAGGATTTATTTTTTAAAAAGATTTTATTGTATCACAGTAAATACAACTCTTCTATTCTTTGCTCTTCCTACAGCCGTAGAATTATCACTTACTGGTTGCAATTCACCAAATCCCTTAGCCTTTAATCTATTAGAATCAATTCCTTTAGATATCATATAGTCTTTAACAGCAGATGCTCTAGACATAGACAATCTCATGTTAGACTCATCTTCACCCATAGAATCTGTATGACCTCCTATTTCAAGATTAATTTCAGGATATCTTTTTAGAATAGAAACAACGTTGTCCATTTCTGTGTAAGACTTAGTTTTGAAAGTTGATTTAGAAGAATCAAATTTTATTCCATACATCGCCTCACTAAAAACTCTATTTACTTCTTCTGCTGCATCCGCATCTCCGATGATACTTCCTAAGTTTACTGATGAGGAAACTGCTCCATCTCTAACAGTAGTTGTTCTAGTAGTAGTGTTGCTTGCTTGATTAGGCTTAGTTCTAACTGTAGTCTGAGTATTAGAAGACTTTGTTTTTACTTCCGAGGTTTTAGACTTTATTTTATTAGTAGTACTTTTTACCTTGTCCGTAACTTTAGATTTAGATTGCTTCTCTCTTTCTAATCTTTCTTCCCTAGCTTTTCTTCGGATAGATTCGTAATCTTCTCTTTCTGCTCTTTCTTCTACTTTTATGTTTTTATCAAAGACACACATTTCTACTCTTCTGTTTAGTGCCTTTGCTTCATCATCAATCTCTTTATAATCAGCAAGGAAATATTCTCCATATCCTACTGTCATTAGTTTATCAGTAGATAAACCTTTAGACTGGAATAATCTCGCCACTTCTCTTGCTCTTTTGTTAGATAGATCTTGATTGGCTCTAGCCTCACCATCTGTATCCGTATGACCTCCTATTACTAATATGTAATCTTTGTTCTGCTTTAATTTATCCATTACATTTTGTACTTGGATTTTTACTGATTGAGAATTTAAGCTAGAAGCAAAATCTGTGTTAGAAGAACCAGAGTTAAAGTAAATTTTTTCGCAATATTCTGCTCTACCACTATTTGTAAATCTACCATCGTATTCTAAAGAAGGATAATCTTCATTACAACCGTGAAATTCGTCAGATCCTTTTACTCTAGGACAGGCGTCTTCATTATCAGGTATATTATCACCGTCAGTATCTGGACATCCATCATAAATATCTAAACCAAATAAATTTGGACATACATCTTTCTCATCAGTTACACCATCACCATCTCTATCTGGACAACCTTTACCTGCTAATGACCCTGCTAATTCTGGACATTGATCTAAAAGATCCTGAATTCCATCTCCATCAGTATCAGGACATCCAGCAAATTTTCTTAACCCTCTAACATCAGGACAAGCGTCGATCTCATCAGATATTCCATCACCATCTCTATCTGGACAACCGTCTAATTCTTTTACACCTGGTACATCTGGACAAATATCATCTTCATCCGCAACACCATCATAATCTCTGTCTTCTTTTATACCTAATCTATAACCTAACCTTAACGTTAAGAACTGGTAAGTATCACCATGGTTTCTAGCATCATCAAAATTAGTTGTGTTTTTCATTCCATCTAAAAGGTCAGTTGCCTCAAATACTCCTCTCGCCTCTCCATCAAGAAAAAACTTCTCAGACAAGTCGTATCGAAGTCCAATAGTAACTGGAAAATGTAAATACATATTTCCTTGCTCTAAGGAATCAGCAAGAACATCTTCTGCATTAGGAATTGTTCCAAATTCAGAATCTGTAGGATAAACAGGATTAGGATTTACAAAAGTAAGAGCCGCACCTAACCCGATATAAGGACTTAATTTTCTTTTAAATCTTTTGTTTTCGTTAAAGTTATATACCTCGCCCTCCTGATCGTAATAAGTACCATAAGCTAGATTTACATCCTCATTATCCACTCTTTCTCCGTCTGCATTAAAATATTCTCTTTCTGGGTATCTCTTTTTACCGAAAATATCCCATTCTAGACTGAGTGACAACTCGTGTAATGGAGAATCAAATCTCCATGCTCTACCTCTATGACAGTCAGAATCTGGATTATCAATATCTTCGCCATCACTACATGGACCATCAATCTCTCTATCATCACCAGATATTTTAGTCCCAAAATAATCTGCTCTTAAAGCAAATCTTTGGCTAAAGAGGTATTTTACATTTAACCCGTAGGCTAAATTTGTCTGACTAAACAACCCACCTCCATGTCTACCGATACTGTGTGTATCTGTATCAGAATTAGATAAGCCTAAATGGAAGCCTAATGCCCATTTAGAACCATTTTTTTCCTCATAGTCATACTTAGGGGATTGTATAACATCCGTATCACTTGATACTTCAAGATATTCCTCCGTAGAGACTGTAGTCGTAGTGGTTTGTGATTGTGCTATTAATGAACCGACTGACATCAATAGACATAACATGAATAGAATATTCCTCATTACAATAAAAATATTTTTTTGTTAAAATTAAATTCTGGTGTTCGTCTGGAAGGTTCTAAATTCTCTAGGTAGGTGACAAGTAGAAGACATTAAACCCCTACTCCGAATTGCAAAATTACGAATAATCGAGAAACTTTAACGAATTATCATTAATCACTATATGTTAAATGTATTGCCCTCATCTTGCAAGCATAATCTTTATTACTAACCATTTAAATTTAGAATTATGAAACGTATCGCAATTATCCTAATCGCATCACTCCTGAGTTTTGAAGGGTTTTCCAATTTTGACAAGGGCCAAGTTCTTAATGTTATTGCTCCGTCAGGTCTTAGACTAAGAGTATCTCCTCAAGTCGGAAAAACCATAAAGATTATTCCCTACGGATCAACAATTACAGTAATAGACGAAGATCAAATAATCGAAGATCAAGTAGACTGGGTTACTGGCAACTGGATCAAAGTATCTTATGAAGGTGACATCGGATACGTATTTGATGGCTATTTATCTGACTTTCCCGCACCACAATCAATGTTTGAAAAAAATGAATTTGATTTAGATCTAATCTATCCGATCGAAGCATGGGTAGAGAATAGACTTATGGGAACTTACCAGAAAACCGATACCATATTGCTAGATAACCAAAAGTATAGAACAGTCCAACACTTTGCGGATGGTAAGTTTATAAAAGAGGATAAAGAACATATGTATAAAGTAGAACTGCACCTCACTAATACCCGGATAATGGACGTCTACCAGATTCTACAAGCCATGTTTGACGATAAGTATAAAAGAAACACATTTAATACAAGGAGCATTTTTATCAAAGATGAAAACGGAGATATCGATATGATAAAAATACAATTAGATGATCTGATCACAATCCGTAGGATGTCTCCCGATCACATTAGACTCAGAATACTCTCATCCGAAAGCGGATGCGGATTATAAGCCAGATTATGCATTGCTAAATCTAAATGCATCAAAAAGGCAAAATATCATTTTTGACTTATAAGTGATATTATCGCAAATGATCTTAGGTGTTTTTATAATGGACTTTCTTTTAAAGGGAAGTCCATTTTTTATTTCAATTGACTCACTATTTTTAAAACAGTAGATTTTTTTCTGACACTAACAGGTATTCTGGATTTATTATTTAGCAATAAATATCCCCCTTCTGTTTTTATATAGGAATTTACAAAACCTAAATTTACAAGATGTGACTGATGGACTCTTAGAAAGTTTTTATCCTCAAGCATCTGGTCAAAATCCTTAAGTGTACGTGTAACGAGCATCTTAGTATTATCTTTAAAAAAGAACTGCGTATAGTTTCCCATGGATTCGCATCGTATTATTTCTGATACATCTACTACTCGCATCTCCTCTGCAGTATTGAGCACTATTTTGTCAAAACTATCATTAGTTAGTATGTTTTTCTGGGCTCCGTTAAAAACGCCACTCTCTATTGATTTTTCTACAGCCGCTTTCAAAAGCTCAGGATCTATCGGTTTTAATAAATAGTCTAATGCTGCGTACTGAAACGCTTTAATAGCATACTCATCTGATGCTGTAGTAAAAATCACTCTTGCCTTATATTCGGGTACAATATCTAATACATCAAAGCCATCACCATCATCCATATGAATATCCAAAAAAATTAAATCTACGGAAGTTTGCTTCAGTAATTTTGCAGCTGATACTACTCCATCAGCCTCTCCTACTAATTCTATTTCGGGACAGTATTGTGCTAAATCAGCTTTGAGGCTTTCCCTAGCCAGCTCCATATCATCGATGATGACTACTTTCATAATTATTTAATTGACATATTTAATATTACCCTAGTACCTGCATTGGACCCATCCAGATTCTTTAAATCTTCAAAAGTATAACTATAGCCTGTACCTAGACGTTCCGTTACAACCTGTAAGCCCACAGATTTATGATCAGAAATAGCTTGTTCATTTCTCCCTACTCCATTATCTTCAATGATGACTTGCAATTGATCATTTTCTAAACTTAACTTTATACTAACCTTTCCACGATGTTCTAATTTTTGAAAACCATGAATGACGGCATTCTCTACGAAAGGCTGTATCATCATGGGCTTTATCATCATATCATCTTCTAAATGAGGATCGAGTAGTATCTCGAAATCAAATTTATCACCTCGAGACATTGACTCTAGCTGAAGATAGTTTCGCAGATATTTCACCTCTCTATCCAAACTTATCAGATCACTTCGAGACTGATTTAAGACAGATCTCATCAGCTTAGCAAAATCATTTATAAACTTACTTGCTCTTTGATTATCACCTCTAGCTATTAAGCCGTTAATCGAATTAAGAACATTAAAAATAAAATGCGGATTCATCTGCAACTGCAGGGCTTTCTGCTGATATCTTAATGACTTATTCTCGAGTAATAATTTATCACGCTGATTAACAATGTCCGAGTGGAACTTATTTTGCCGCTGGATCGCGATATATAATAACAAACTAATCACTCCAGTAAGACCGATCAGATACCACCAAAAACTAGATATTTTTTGTTGCTCAACTTTTATACGTATCGAAGGTAAAAAGTGATGATCCATTTGATCCTTTAGCTTTGCATAAAACCTGAGGTTATACTCGCCAGACTCATAATTCTGAAAAATATACTTGCTAGAAAATAATGCATCTTTATCAATAACAAATTTATCTGATGTTAAATAATCTCTCGAATCTAATCCATTTGATTTCTGTAACTCATAATATATTTCTACATCATCTGGATGTGATAAATGCGTCGCTAAAAAACTAAATTCTAATCGATCCTTTTCGCTTAAATTGTAGGATGTATAAACACCTTTCTCTTCGTCATTTAGAGTAACACCTGATAAATTAAAGTGTGGTATATTTTTTTTCTCTTTAGAAAAATCAGACCAGTTATAAAGCCCATCACTAGTCGCAATCCACAAGTTTCCATAAGGATCAGCACTGAGGTCATAAATCCTTCTAAAACTAATTGTACGGATCTGATCTGTTACCGGATTCCATAAAAATAATATATCTAAATCGGTATCTATCTTGTTTGAAAAAATGATATTCCCTTTCTCACTCCAGATGTTTTTAACGTTTTTCAGCGATTTAAAATCCTCTCTAAATAATTTCCTTCCGACTAACTGGAGCGGAATAGGACTAATGTAAACTCCATCTTCAGTGGCTATTAATAATTGGTTATCAAAAATATGAAGGTGGTTAATCGTTGCTCCTACGATTACTGAATCTCCTGCGTAGTAAGCAGTATTCCCATTAAAATTCAAATCATCTTGAAAATTAAAGGAGATATAATCATCTCCAGAAATAGACATTTTACTTTTACCATCAAAGAGGAAATATTTATTATTTGCTGTTGCCAGCTGCAGGTAACCATCTGTCTCTCTAAAGTCTACTTCTCTGACATCAAGATTAGGTAAGATTAAACTTTGGCTTAAGCCAATGAAAAATTGAAGGGATAATATGATAGATATATAGATTCTCATGAAATCTTAGCTAAATTTAGGTTTTTCAACCCGAGATATGAAAACGAGAATTATAATCCTGTTATTATTTATTATTTCCGTAACGATGATTTCTTGTAATCGAGAAAGAACATCTAAAATGGAAACAACCAAAACTTCTGCATCTAAAGAAGTTAAAAAGGCACGAATAAAAAATATCCAAATCGATTCTTCTAAATACGGGACAGGTGCATGTGAGCCTTCCATCTGCATTAGTCCAGCAAATAAAAACATCATCGTCGCAGGATCTATTTTAGATCGAGTTTATTACTCAGACGACGGAGGTAAGACTTGGAATAAGAATAAAATGGAGTCCAGTTCTGGTGTCTATGGCGATCCTGTTGTAAGAGCAGATTTCAATGGTGTATTTTATTTTTCTCACCTCGCAAATCCGACAGGAAATGCATGGCAAGACGAGGAATTTCTAGATCGTATCGTTACCCAAAAATCCACGGATAATGGGAAAACATGGAATGATGGTTCCTATACTAAACCTAATAATCCTAAAGATCAAGATAAACAATGGCTAGCGATAGATCCTAATGACAATACGGTCTATATGACCTGGACAGAATTTGATCTATACGATTCCAAAGATCCTAAAGATCATTCCCGTATCATGTTTGCAAAATCTATAGATCAAGGAGACAGCTGGACCACACCTGTGTCGATCAGCCAAAAAGAGGGGAATTGCTTAGACGGTGATCAGACCACTGAGGGAGCGGTTCCTGCAGTATCTTCTGACGGTAAGTTATATGTTGCATGGTCTTATAATGAGAAAATTTATTTTGACAGATCATTTGATGGAGGTAAGACCTGGTTAGAAAAAGATAAAGTAGTCGCCGATCAACCAGGCGGATGGGATTTTCCAATTTACGGAATCATGAGATGTAATGGCATGCCGATAACTGAAGTAGATCAGAGCGACGGGCCTCACAAAGGAACGATTTATGTAAACTGGTCTGACCAGCGTAATGGGGAAAAAGACACCGATATATGGATATCAAAATCTATCGATGATGGGGATACTTGGACTACACCTAAGCGAGTAAATGATGATCTACCAGGCAAGGATCAGTTTTTTACATGGATGGATGTCGATCCGGTTACTGGCTATATCTATATCGTTTTTTATGATCGTCGTGACCATGAAGTAGACGATCGTTTTACAGATGTATACCTAGCATACTCTAAAGATGGAGGCGAAAATTTTACCAATATGAAAATTAGCGAGACTCCATTCCAACCCAATAAATATGTATTTTTTGGAGACTATAATGATATCAGCGCTTATGACGGCAGAGTACGTCCGATATGGACTAGATTAGATAAGGCAAAGCTAAGCGTATGGACATGTCTTTTAGACTTTTAAAAGCTAGAATCGTAGATTTTTTAATGGAAGATCACTTCTTATACTTCGACATTTATCAGATTTTTTTAAATAAATCAACTCAATGAAAATTGCATATTACATCTTTTGCCTTGCCCTATTAGGTTGCTCCACGACAAGTAAATCTGTAACAAATTTAAAAACGGAAAGCGAGTCATTTGAAGGGTATGCAACTTATAAGATTACAAGTGTAAAACCCAAAGGTATCCCCCAAAAAGACTGGGACATGAAATTGAAAGAGATAATGGGCGAACAGGGATATTTTCTGAAAAAAAATTATTACCGAGCCAATCAATTTGCATCCGACATTAATACAGGTCTAGAGGTAGGTATGGAAATTTATAACCCAGAGGATAGCCTACATTATTCATGGCATACTAAAGCTGATACCGTTTATACTCAGGACCATAATAAAGAATCTAGAATAAAAGTAAAAGAGTTTATAGCCCTAGACAGCACTACTACCATTAATAACATACTTTGCAAAGCCGTCAAAGTTAAATTTACTATCGGGGAGGTAATCGTATGGTTTAATCCTGATATTATAAAAATGGCTGGTAACGAATATAAAGGAACCTCATTTGAAAAAGCAATTGTTGAAAATATAAAAACACTACCTGTCAGATACGAAATTCCGGGCATGTTGATAATAGAAATGATCGATTATAAGAGCACTCCTTTAGATGATAAAATTTTTAAAATTCCACCATATAAAATAGTTATAGAATTACCCACTTTTTAAAAGTTTAAACTTTCTAATCTATTTCTATGTCCAAAGTTAAAAATACAGATAGCTATATCGCATACACAAAAGAGTTATTAAAGCCTTTCGGTGAATGTGAGTTCAAAAAAATGTTTGGATCGATGGGAATATTTAAAGAAGGAATTGCTTTTGGTGGGATTATGGAAAATGTATTCCGACTAAAAGTAGATGATAC
>CALLXF010000005.1 GCA_938015805.1 uncultured Saprospiraceae bacterium
GCATCTGGTGCTGGTACAATATCTATTGTGGCATCAAAAGTGTTAAAGCATCCACTACTAGCTGTAAATGTGGCCGTAACGCTAGGACCATCAGTAGAGGGATCTACAGTATCGGGACTCCACGTTCCAGCAACTGAATTATTATCATTAGTAGGAAATGTAAAAACGCCATCGGTCTCACAAAGATCTGCAAATGCGTCAAAGTCAGGATTACCAGCTGCCTCTACTTCGATATCTATAGAAGTTTCCTCTGCACACTGATTTGCATCTGGCGTAAAAGTAAAAGTGGTCGTCCCTACTCCTAAATCACTCGGCACATAAGAATCATCAGGATCCCACGAACCAGTAATTCCATCAGGATCTGTATTATCTAGATTGTAAACCGTCATATCGGACTCACAAGAGGGAGCTGGATCAGAGAAATCTGCTTCCTCTGGCTCTACAAGCTGTATATCTAATTCTGGGGAATCATCAGTATTTATACAACCCGTATCATCTACTACTTCTGTTACGAAGATCGAACCATTATCACAAAATATTGGAAAACCTGTAAGTCCAGACCAAACCTCCACAGAGTTATCTGCATCATTCCAAAATGCAGGGTTAAATAAATTAGTATTTTGATTATCTACACAAATAGTCAATGTGGTTTCTCCAGAATCAAAAGTCAAGTTTGCAGTGGTGGGAATAGGTACCCCACAAAACGATCCATCAAAAGTGACGGTAAAAGGGGCTGTTCCCGAAAAATTTAATTCAACTTCCAAACATTCTCCCAAACAAATTTCCTCGTCAGAGAGGTCAAACTCTGCAGTGGGAGCTGAGCTTACGATTAATTCTATATCATCAGTCGCTGAACAATTATTTACATCCGTTACTGTGACCACATAATCACCTGCATCAGAGGCTTCCACATCTAAAAGATCAAAAGTATTACTCCCATTTACTGATCCGCCAGGACCAGACCAAGACCACTCGTTTACTTTATTAGCATCTACATTTAATTCTTCAAATTCTATATCCTGTCCTTCACAAACTTCTACTGGACCTTCGTCTCCATCTACTGTTGCGATTGGATCGTTTTCGTAGCAGACTAGAACCAAATTTTCTAGAAGTACGGCCTCGTTAGCTCCCCAAAATTGAGTAGTTATTTTAATAAATGCATCAGTATCTCCCAATGTACAACTTGATAAACTAACTGTCCCACTTATCTCGGCATCAGTTGTACCACTATCTCCAATGATATCAAATTCTTCCTGAGATCCATTTATATAAAGCTCAGTATATAAATAATCCCAACAGAATTCACAAGAATTATTTAATGGATTGTCAATATCACAATTACAACCGGGGACTGATAAACCTCCACACGCATAATTGCCATTAGCATATTGTTCATCACAATATTCCAAAGTAGATGAGCCAGGTCCTTCCCAAGGAATTGAAAACTCATAATCGAATGTAAGTGTTATAGAACTACAGTTTGAAATATCAATATCATCAGTGGTAAATGTAGCAGGTCCATTGGTATCCTGAGCTTCAAGTCCTCCAGGAACAACTTCAAAATAATCATTAGATGGAATACAAGTCGGACAATCTGTCTCCCAGTCCACTCCTTCATCGCTTGATCCAGAAGTTGAACCGTTAGATTCATCAAAACTTTCAGTAAAAATATCTATTTGGGTATACCCATATTGGCATAAGCCAAATGAGAGAAAAAAGAATACTAGTATTTTCTTCAATCTATTAATCGTTGCAGGTTAAGGTTCTCAAAAAGTGGTCTTTAAAACTAAGCAAACTTTACTAAATTTTAGTGACAATTTCTAATGGAAATAGGCATATACCCTTTAGATAGTATTTAGACGTCGTTTGCTGCCTAGGATACCATAAATATTATCAGAATTAATGAAAGAAAATGGTCTATTGAGACACCATTAAACGCAAAATAATTCTACTCTATCAATTAGCTCGTTAACTCATGCCAAATCATAGCTTTAGGACTTTGGTAATGATTCTATTTTTTGCTTGGAGATCTGTAATTTCTATGAGATATATACCATTGGGGTAACCCAAAAGACTAACCTGATTATGATTACGCTCGGTTACTAGTTTATTTCCTAGTAAATCATAAACAGTAATATTCCTCATAATCTGAGAATCGATATATAGCATGTCACTCGTAGGATTAGGGTAAATGCGTAGATCCGAAATGGCTGTATTTTTAGTCGAACTCACCGCATCCATACCATCGCAGTTTTCGTCGATCCCGTTATTAGGAACATCCTCCGCATCTGGGTTTATCATAGCATTTGTATCATCACAATCTCCTGAAATAGAGGAAGTCGTATCTGACGGGGCACAGGCATCTACTGTATTATCGATATCCCCAAAGCCGTCCATATCACTGTCTACATAATAGGTAGTAAGTAGGTTTTCGTCGATCTCGCCATCGCAATTATTATCAAAGTCGTCACATATTTCTACAGCATCAGGGTTTATAGCTGCATCAGTATCATCGCAATCTCCAGCCACTGTAGAGGTGGTATCAGTCGGACCACAGGCTTCTATCGTATTATCAAAGTCCCCAAAACCATCCATATCACTGTCTACATAATAGGTCGTGAGGAGGTTTTCGTTAATCTCGCCATTGCAGTTATTATCTAGGTCATCACATATTTCTGCAGCATCAGGATTAATAGCTGCATCAGTATCATCGCAGTCTCCCCCTATCAGCACAAAATCATCCAAAAGATCACAATCTGGGGTCTCGCTCATAAGATCTCCAAAACCGTCTCCGTCCAAATCACGATAATAATCTAGCGTCTCATCATAAAGGATCGCAGTAACAAAAACTGATTCCGAACAGTTAAGGTCTGGCGTAAATTCCATTACTGAAGCAGTAACATTTAGAACATCATCAACTACGAAGTTTTGAAATTCTGCCCAGCTACCTGACAAGCCATTAGTGGAAGTAGTAGGGAAATCTGCGGTGCTGGTGGTACAGAGCGATAGATCATCAAATTGTGGAATAACATACTCTATTATTTCTATGCTGAGTGTAGAAGTTCCTTGGTAATACTCTTTACAGTATTGAGGATCTAAAAGAAAATACACTGCATTATTTCCAAATTCTAAATCCTCCAAAGTAAGATAAGCTAACGTATCTGGAAATAAAGAAGGTTCTCTAATCCATACCCCTGATAAGCCGTTTTCTGATATCGAAGGCAAGAAAATAGTATCGACCTCTGTATCACAGAAAATCAAATTTGTGAACACCGGAATATCAAAATCTAAATCAGGATAAAGTATAAAGTCCTCTAAATTATATAGGTCACTCAGAGATTCTCCATTACTGATTACCTCGATATTCCTAATCACTAAGGAATCAAAATAATCAAAAGCACTTACCGTAATAGAGTTGCTCGTCTCATAAAATAATGCCACCTCGGGCCCCATATTATCAAATACATAATCTATAGACAGTAAAGAATCCATGGAACTAAAAGTCAATGTATCCATAAACACGGCCGTGGGTGTCCACTGCACCTCAAAAACCAGTTGTAATATACCTGCGGTAGTATCTTTTTTTATCTGTAGGTCCGTAGACTGAGACACGCATATGGTATCCATAAAAGAAGCATCTTCCCATGCGAGATTTATAGCATTAGTATCTATTTCCAAATTAACAAATTGTTCCTCATCCCGAAGGCACTCTCCTATCGGATCTGCCCAGCACCCCAGCACTCCATCAGAGAAAGACTGGAACCCGACGTGGAGAGAAGCTCTTGCCAATTCTATATCCGAGAGATCATCTCTTACTTTTAGATTCCAGCAAAAATCTACCTGGGCTATATTCGATCCTATTCCCCAACTATTCTGTGGAGTTCCATCGTTTTCACAACCCGCATGAGCCCCGTCGGATAACCAAAAATATCCACCTGGTAACTGATGACCTAATGATATACCCGCTGTGCAAGGACAAGTACTACAGAGCACATTGCACAATTGTAAATTTCCATAACTATCTGTGTAAGTACATAATATTCCGACATATACCTGAATCTCGGGAATACCTTCTGGAATCCATTGTCCGGGGATGCCATTACCTATAACCTCGGAAGAATCTGGTTTAAAAAAATCCATATCCCAGCCATTTCCAAAAATCGGTATAATACCGATCAGCCAGTCTACGCCAGTCTGAGTAGCATCATAAAAAAACGAACCGCATAATTCTACTTCTTCGCCAGGAGATAAGGTAGGTACATTTCCATAATCTACAGGACCTAAGTCCTGATCTGGATCATTAGAATCCTCTATGGACCAATCCGTTTCTGGACTGCAAGATCCATCTCCAAGACAGATTATAAGGTTTATTGTCGTAGTAATACACATGGTAAAATTAGGATGAGCTGCAATATTTGCAGCATCGCCATCAGCTCCTACTGCAATCCAGTATTCTGGAACATCACTATCTATCAGTTGGTTTATCTGATCCTTTAAAACCCAGTCTAAGTTACAAGCAGGAGATTCCGGTGTAGATACTGGTACTAAACCAGAACAACCTCCACGAAAAATAGCAAAAACAGGAGACCATGTCGCATCCCCAAATGTCTCTATATTTATATACACCCGACCAGCATCATCATCTGGATAAAATTTATACCACACGACAGGTATCGTATCCATTCCACATGTATTTATTGCGGTTTCTGGAGTCGCATCTGTCATACAACCCGGATGACATATAAAATCAAAATCCCCACTCATGTCAGTAATCGGATATAATTCTTGGTTAGAAGTGATGTCTGCACAGTTATCGGCCGTATTAAAATTAGCGGGGCACTGAGCTGTGATCCATTGCGAGCCGTGTAAAAAAAAGAAAATCAAAACGCATAGCAGATAGTGTAGATGTGGTTTCATATTATCGATAGTGAAACCTTAAGATAGATTTTTTAACTTTAAATATGAAATTTTCCTGTAGTGTAGACATAAATAAACCTCGAGCTGAGGTGGTCGCTTTATTTGATAATCCTGATCATATGCAATACTGGCAAGATGGCTTTTTGCGTTTTGAACGCATCAGTGGAAAGCATGGTGAGGTCGGGTCTAAAAATAAAATAGTATACGATCAGAAAGGAAAAGAGATGGTATTAACAGAAACCATAAAGGTATACGATCTCCCTAGAGAAATGACGGGTATCTATGAACATAAAATGATGGATAACGAGATGCAAAACATCTTTACAGAATTGTCGCCTACTCAAACCCGTTGGGTTACACATATACACTACTATCGGGTCAAGGGATTTTTAAAAATTGTTGCTTTTTTGTTTCCGGGTATGTTTAAAAAGCAAGTTCAGAAATGGATGGATCAGTTTAAGGCTTTCGCCGAATGATCTTCTATCAAATTTTTTGTTTGATAAGTTCTAAGGATCAAAACGGGCATTAGAAAAAATTCAAAGACCAAATTCCACTGGGTAAACTTTTGTTTGAAGAGTTGTAAGTTGGGAATTACTGCTTCTGATTGTTTTGGATTTAGCTAAAAAAAAGGTCATCTGATATGAATCAAATGACCTTTATATATTTTTTACAGCAAAGGATTATTATATAATCGAAGCTGGTAAGTGCTCGTGCTTTAAGTTTTCAAAATCATTTTCGGCAAATTTCTTTCCATCCCAGCATCCTAACCACTGTACTTTACCTTGCTGAGTCAATAAATAATTTTTATACGCTTGAATAGCTTTTTTCTGATCCATTCTTTTTATTGTAATGGTATTCATAAAGCCTTTATTTACATTGAAGTAGTAAACACCTTTCTGATAATCAAATTTCTTAGTACTTCTTCTAGACATACAGTTCTATGTTTTAATTATAAAAAATCCACAATAAAATTCCTATCAAACCACCACGGCTGATTTTTAAAAACTCAATCTAGGACAGGAAAAATTTGGACATACAATATTTGAACGCAAATTTGGCGAATTTAGTTTCCTTTCACCCATATTTAAAGGGCTTTTTAAGTCTTTTATCCTGAAAAACATGCAAAAACTTAGTTTTTAGTCCTTCATATTAAAGCTATTTTATATATCACCAATTTGTAAAGGCTAATTAAAAATCTGGAAATGTTACTTGACGTGGAAACGTCGGAATTCTGAAATGTACAAATGATACTTAATTTAAAATTTGTAACTGGAAAATTTAAAAATAGGAAAATGAAATTTGATGTAATACTGGGCTAAATGTATACATGACTAACTCCGATGTTATTTATTAGTAATAACTAATAATCCTATTTAACCCTTTACTATTTTAACTAGTTAAGATTCCATTTAAAAATGCCAACGTAATAAGATATGTCGGTTTTACTCCAGATTTTCCTAATGCACCTGATGACAAAGTAGCTCCCGTTTCTAAAGGATTATCCGAGGCATAATAAGCATAACGTATATCTACATCTTTAGCAATACTTCCTCTTATTTGCGAAGCTGCTTGGATTGCTTTTTGGTAATGTGCTCCTTCCATTTCCAGGCCTATACATTCCCATGATGACTTATGGAAGTATCTAAGAATATCTTTATTCTGTAGGGAGGTACCTAATACCGTTATCATCGGTCCATGATAAATACCCAGCCCGCTTTTATCAAATAGTTCAGTAGTCATTTGGTTTTTAAAAGGATAATTATCCGCTGATCCTTCAAAGATATGAGCATTAGGAATCATGATATCTCCTTTTCTTCCGTCTAGGATACCTGCCTTTCCCATAATATTTATAGAGGCAATATTTAATTTATATTTTTTATTATTTACGGTAAGAGGTTTTAGCAATTCGTCCATACACTCAAAAGCTTGCTCACCAAAAGCGTAGTCCATCACCACAATAACACTATCCTTTATATCTGATTTGACATCTGCAGTTTTTAGTTCGCTCGGCAACAGTCTAAAGTCCATTTTCTTACAATCAAAAATCTGGACTCCTAGGTTGGTTCCACTAGCATCAAAAAGATCAAACATTCCATTCTCTAATGCGTAATCAGAAACCTGTTTACGTTTTTCTTTATTGGAGCCGATGGAGAGCTCTTCTGCTACTTCTAGTAGAGAATCTATATTTTCAGATTGTTGTAAAGCTGCTTTGGCGTAAAAGCAATTCATTACTGAGTGTAAATTAGAACTGATAATATGAATAGATCTTTCGATCATATTTTGTTCTAAGAGATATTTTTTTATTCTTTCGGCCCATTTTTCTCCGTATAGGTGATGTCCTATATTTTCGCGTAAGCTAACAGAAAAAGATATCTCTCTATCTTTCTTTTTTACTTCCTCTTGAATACTATGATATCCTAACCAGTAGACGATATTAAATAGCGAACTAATACCTTCTGTATTTTCAAATTTCTTACAGGCAATTTTTGTTTCTTCATAAGTACGGCCGATCAGTGTACTGAGGTAAGTGTACCCTCTCTCCACATCAAAATCAGATCCCTTTTCAATATGTTCTATAATCTCCTCCAGTCTAGACCAATCTCTAATTTTACGGCCTTTGATATCTAATGCATTATTTTTTATTTTTTCTGCTTCTATGTACATAAAAGATAAGTGGGTCAGAACATCATAAATATCACTACGGCCTCTAGTCATCTCAATATAAAACTGTTCCTTATCTATACGATAACAGTTACGTCGTCGCTTAGAGGGAACGATCGCCTCAAAAGAGTTTTCAAAACCTTCTCTAGAGATAAGTCGTATGTACCTACATTCCTCTATGCCCTGGGGTAATCGCTGGAATATATACTGTAAGCCATCTAGTTCTAACCTCTCTGGATCCGTAATATCGCCATAGATCTCTGGCTTTAGCTGCATCAGTGCTTTAAGTAATGCCTCTCCAGAAACGCC
Organism: uncultured Saprospiraceae bacterium; assembly: GCA_938015805.1. Taxonomy (GTDB): domain Bacteria; phylum Bacteroidota; class Bacteroidia; order Chitinophagales; family Saprospiraceae; genus JAHDHU01. The sequence goes on from CALLXF010000005.1 coordinate 7,888, forward strand.
TAGTGGTTTATAGGAACCTCGGATAAATAGATGTCGCATAGCGATATATAATCGCTGTAATGCCGCTCTTGAGATTTGAGCTCGAGTAGAAGGGATGATTTCATTATACATTAATCTAATATAACAAATATCGTTCCCAAAGAATTCTGCTCAGAGTACTGCAAAAAAAAGGGGCTTAACAAAAGTCAGCCCCTAATTACAATTATAATTTATCGTCTTATCTGATTCCAATACCGAAACCTACATTAATCTGAGTCTGATCTGCATAGTTATCTGATCCTGATTTAAGGTATCCATATTCTATAAACACTCCACTTCTTTCTCCTCCTAATCTTAATCCACCTACAACACCAAAGTTACTAGAGTTATCTCCAGCTTTTCTGAAAATGTATCTAGGCGAAGCATAAATACCTAAAGCACTACCTGCGTGATAAGATATGTAAGCAGGAATCGTAATATCTATGATAGAATTAGAATTTCCGTCATCCTCTCCAGATCCAAAAGATAAATATCCAAATCCAGCACCAATAGATGCCGCAAGTGGAGACTCAGAATCTCCTAAAAACTGATATTTAACATCTGCTCCAGCAGTTCCTAAAAGCGTAAAGTTTACACCTGCATCGATTTTATCCGTTACACCGTATCTTCCAAAAAATTCCATTGCAAAACCACCTAAATTAGTAGTATCTGTAGTTACACCTGAATCATTAATATCATAAAATTCTGCATTAGGTAGTGCAACTCCAAATCCAAAACCTTTATCTCCTGCTGGAGTGGTCCTAGCTGTCTGGAATGCTTTGTTAGAAATACAGCTCTGCATACAAAATGCTAGGCATACAAAAAATAGTAAATTCTTTAAGTTAATCATGTGATTTGATAGTTTGTTAAATAATAGTTTTTTCAATATTAATCGCGGGTAGTTATTTAACCCAAAGTATAATTTATACTAATCAATTATACTTAATGATCACAAACTATGAAAAGTACACCACCTATACAAAATAAACATATATAAATAAATTTAGTATGATTATCAGTTACTCAGCGTGTCGTTTTTAGGCTTGAACGTGTCATTTTTTAAGTAGCATAGGTTAAGCTATTCTTAAAATGTATAAATAGACTATCTTTTAGTTCATTTTTGTAGTTATAACATTATACAATTTGATTTTATGAAAAAGAATTTAATATTTTGTTTTGTCTTATTTATAGGTAGTCAAGTTTCCTATGGTCAGTTTGGAAAACTAATAGATAAAGCCAAGTCTGAAGGAGAAAAAATAATTAGTAAGGACGATAGCGGATTAGATATCGCAGGTGGTCTAAAGGAGGCTCTGGATGAAGGTGTAAAAGATGCAGTAAATAATCTATCTCAAGAAAATGGTTATTATGCAAGTCCTTATAAAATACTCATCCCTAAGGATGCCCAAAAAGTAATTAAAAAAGTAAAACTCGTTCCTGGTTTTCAAAATGTAGAGGAGGAACTCATCACGAAAATGAATCAAGCTGCAGAGGTAGCCGCTAAAAAAGCGACTCCTATTTTTGTAAAAGCTATAAAAGATATGTCTTTTACCGATGCCAAAAAAATACTCTTTGGAGCGGACGATGCGGGGACTCGCTATTTAGAAGGCAGTGCAAGAAAATCTCTGTATAAAGAATTTATGCCAGTGATCCAAAGTGCATTAGAAGAAGTAAATGCAACTAAATACTGGAAAGGTGTAGTCACAAAGTATAATGCCCTACCCCTGACTAAAGATCTTAATCCAGATCTGGATGATCATGTAAACACCAAAGCTCTCGATGGATTATTTGGGCTTATACAGGTCAAAGAAAATGGTATCCGTAAAGATGTCGGTCAGCGTAACAGCCCTCTGCTTAAAGATGTTTTTGGACAATTAGACTAAGTGAATTCTTTATGATAATAATATATCCTTTTGCGGAAGTAATTGTTCGTAGCTATCTGCAAGCGTAATAGGAACGGGATATTTCTTTTTTATGAGAGCAGCAATTTTTTGATCGTTTTTTTTATTCCCTGCTTTTAAGATAATAATCTGGCTGATGCGATCTGGAAAATTTTCTAACAATAGAGTATAGATATAAAAATCTTTTTCAGCCGCGTCACCGATTAGTATAAATTTAGTTTGTTTAAAAATATTAAGTAATTTCTCTATTTCGAGATATTTATTTTGCTCTTCTAGTGCTTTGTTTTTACGTTTTAAAAGGTGCCACCCAAAATCTCTAAGTTGGATTTCGCCTTGAGGAAAATCGTTATAATCTAAAAACACTTTGAGGTAATCATACATATTCCACGGACTATTAGACACATAAATAATCGGTCCGCCCTCTGGAATTTGTTCTAGTTTATGTCTATAAAATTGTACTGCTTTTGCAATAGGCTTACGCCGAAAGGGATTTATAAAAATCACCTGAATCAGCATTCTGATTTTTAGAAAAGATTTTATGAAAGAGGCCATTACTGTATCATCGATATCGGAGATAATGCCCATTGGCATTTTATGAGCGTATGGAGTCAATGTAAAATCAAGGCTGTATTTCTTTTTTTTAATTTCTATGGAAATAGAGACTGAGGTATTATGTGTTAACTCTTGGAACCAGTTATTAGGGATCAATAGTTCAAAATATCCCTCTGGATCACTAGTAATATTAAAAGACTGATTTAAACATTCGATTACAATCGGATGATTCCTGATTTCTCTACTAAACGAACGAATAAAAGTGGCATAGAGCGAAAAAAGATATCCGTCCTGAGGTTTTAAAATCGTAGTCCTTCCTTTTAACAATCTCCCTTTAATGTATATATGAGATTTTGTAAAAAAATGGGTATATAAATATATATAAGAGGACATGTTTTTTATTAAGCTGACGGATCGTAAAGCTCTAGTATTTATTGTTTGCCGATAATCAACAAATAAGCGATCGTTCCATTTATGCTTGCTAAAGTAAGGGATAAAATCACCTTGGTTTTATAAATGGTAAAAATATATTCCATCTGTTTATAAATATCTTACTCCCATTGGCGAAAGCCAACATAACTTTGTGCTAAATAGACTTACAAAATATAAATAGTATGCCTATAGACCCTGCAATAATCCATACTTTTACAGCCTAAAAGAAAAGCAACGTGATGCAAGAACATCTTAGCGAACAAGAAATAATAAGAAGAGAAAATCTTCAGAAAATTATAGATCTAGGAATCGAACCCTACCCTAGCGAGCTATATCCAGTAAATGTATATGCTGCTGAAGTAAAGGAAAAATTTATAGCGGATAGCGGAGATTACCAAGAGGTATGCCTAGCAGGAAGGCTGATGTCTAGACGGGTAATGGGTAAGGCCTCTTTTGCAGAACTGCTAGATGCCAGTGGTCGTATACAGATATACGTCAGTCGAGATCTAATCTGTCCTGACGAAAACAAAGATTTATATAACCAAGTCTTTAAAAAATTACTAGACCTAGGAGATTTTATAGGTGTAAAAGGATATGCTTTTAAAACTAAAGTAGGAGAAACCAGTATTTACGTCAACGAACTCAAGGTCTTAGGTAAATCATTAAAACCACTACCTGTGGTAAAGACTGATGCGGATGGAACTGTATATGATAGTTTTTCTGATCCTGAACTGAGATACCGACAGCGATATGTAGATCTAGTCGTAAATCCTGAGGTAAAAGATGCGTTTATTAAACGGACGACGATGTATAATTCGATCCGTACCTATCTAAACGATAAAGGATATCTCGAGGTAGAAACCCCGATTTTACAACCTCTATATGGAGGAGCAGCAGCCAGGCCATTTACTACACATCACAATACGTTAGACATGAAACTCTATCTACGTATTGCAAATGAGCTGTACCTAAAGAGATTAATCGTCGGTGGCTTCGATGGCGTATATGAGTTTTCTAAAGATTTTCGAAATGAGGGAATGAGTCGTTTTCATAATCCTGAATTTACTCAGATAGAACTCTATGTGGCCTATAAAGATTACGAGTGGATGATGAATCTAGTAGAAGAAATGGTGGAGAAAGTATGTATGGATATGCATGGAACGACGGAGGTAAAAGTCGGCGAAAATATGATTAATTTTCAAAGACCATGGAAACGTTATACTATGTTTGAAGCCATAGAGCATTTTACTCAGATCGACATCTCTGAGATGGATGAAGAGCAGCTGAGAGCTACTGCAAAAGAACTGCATGTAGAAGTAGATGCATCTATGGGTAAAGGAAAACTGATAGATGAGATTTTCGGTGAGAAATGTGAAGCCCTACTCATACAGCCCACTTTTATAACAGACTACCCCGTGGAGATGTCTCCTCTAGCTAAAAAACATCGTACTAAGGAAGGTCTCGTCGAACGTTTTGAAGCGGTGTGTAATGGTAAGGAAATATGTAATGCCTTTTCTGAACTTAATGATCCTATCGATCAGCGTAACCGATTCCAAGAACAACTAGATTTAGGAAAACGAGGTGATGATGAAGCGATGGTTTTAGATGAAGATTTTTTACGAGCCTTAGAATACGGAATGCCTCCTACGGCAGGTCTAGGAATCGGAATGGATCGACTAGCTATGATCTTAACAAATAGTCACTCAATCCAAGATGTACTGTTTTTTCCTCAAATGAAACCCGAAACTAAAGATTCTCCAGAGAGTGAATAAAATTATAGGATATCCATTAGCGTTTACACGATTTGTAATTTGTATCATTTTAATGATCTTTTACATCGGTGGATTTCTGGTCAGCTTACTTTTTACTAAAGGAAGTCGGGAACGGACATTTAGACTGAGAAGAAATTACCTTAAAGTAATTATGCCTTATGTCCTAAATGTAAAAATGGAGGTAAAAGGAAGCCCTATAGAGGAAAGTGCTCTTTACGTATGTAATCACCGTACATTTTGCGATCCAGGAATCTCTTCTATTTTTTTAGATGCTTTTGTGATTGCCAAAGCAGAAATCGCTGATTACCCTTTAATCAATAAGGGAGCAGAACTCACAGGGGTCATCTGGGTCAAGCGAGAAAATAAGGATAGTCGCAAAGCCACTCGAGAAGCACTGGTCAAAACAATACAGTCAGGTTATAACGTAATGGTATACCCAGAAGGAACCACAAACGATCAAAAAAATCTACTAAAATATCTAGACGGTACATTTAGAGAGATGTCTGCCATAAATAAACCAGCTGTTCCTGTCGCTCTAGAATATAGAGATAAAAAAGATTTATGGAAAAATAGATCACTAGCCTCTCAGTACTTTCGACAATTTTCTGCCTGGAGGACGGAGGTGAAAATGGAAATCGGTCCTCCATTCCTAGATGCTGATGGTGTCGTCTTATCTAGAAAATGTGCTAACTGGACCAATGATAAGATCCATGAAATGCAAGCAGGATGGTCTAGGGCTTTTACTCAATTAGTTACGCAGTAAGTTAGTTGGAAGTCATAATAACAAGGAAGGAGTACAAAGTAACAAGTAAGGAGTAAGGAGTAAGGAGTAAGGAGTAAAAGTAACAAGGAGGAAGTACTAAGAAGGAAATTCTAAGTAGGAAGTAAGGAGTAGAATTTGATAGCGAAAATAAAATAGTTGGCACTATGTCGATTTGAGTGGGTAAAAAATATCTATTCCATTCTGATTGTCATTTAAGTTCATATTCGAATGCCTCTTTTTCTTTTGCCTTGAAGCAAAAGAAACAAAAATTCAAGACTGTTTTGATTTCTTAACGCTCCTAAATCCTTAAAATCCTAAAATAAATAAACTCGCAATATCAGCTGATTTTCACATTATTAATTATAATATCCCATTGGCATATCTTATTCTCACAATTCTTAGTTTTGCTCAAACACTATTTTGTTTTTAACGGATTTTAAAAATTTATCCACTAAAATCAAAAAGGTCAATCCTTGCATAATTTAGGAGTATACCTAGCATTTAATAACTCACCCATTCTGATCAACATAGAGCCAAATAGTTGCTTGAAAAAATACGGGTTATTTGAAATAAAAAAGGCTTCTTTCTAAATGAAAGAAGCCTTTTTTTATCGCTGATATTTCTTAGTAAAGTATGTTACTATCCTAGTATTCTTTTAAGTGTAGACCCGATTTCTGCTGGAGATTCTACTACATGGATACCATGCTCTCTCATAATACGCATCTTAGCTTCTGCAGTATCATCCTCACCTCCGATAATAGCTCCGGCGTGGCCCATCGTTCTACCAGCTGGTGCTGTTTTTCCTGCAATAAATCCTACTACAGGTTTTTTATTTCCTGTCTCTTTAATGTACTTTGCAGCTAGAGCTTCATAATTACCACCTATCTCTCCGATCATTACGATCGCTTTAGTATCTGGATCATTCATAAACATTTCTACTGCTTCTTTAGTAGGAGTTCCAATAATCGGATCTCCGCCTATTCCTATCGCTGTAGAAATCCCTAGTCCTGCTTTAACCACCTGATCAGCTGCTTCATAGGTCAGTGTTCCCGACTTAGATACGATACCTATATTTCCTTCTTTAAATACAAAACCAGGCATGATACCTACCTTTGCTGCACCTGGAGTAATAACACCTGGACAGTTAGGACCGATCAGAATGCAATCAGGATATTTATTTAAATACGCTTTTACTTTTACCATGTCTTGTACTGGAATACCTTCTGTGATACAGATGATCACTTTAATCCCAGCCTCTGCAGCTTCCATAACTGCGTCTGCTGCAAATCTCGGTGGTACAAAAATGATAGAGGTATCTGCCCCTACTTTAATTACTGCTTCTTGCACAGAATTAAACACTGGTTTTCCAAGGTGCTCTTGACCACCTTTACCAGGTGTAACTCCACCTACGATATTAGTACCGTACTCGATCATCTGGCCTGCATGAAAAGAACCTTCTTTTCCTGTAAAACCTTGGACTATGATATTAGAATTTTTATCTACTAAAACGCTCATTTTTTTATTTCAGATTCTATTATAAAAACATCTTCGTTAGGGTGGGCAAAGTTATACTTCTCCCGAGCCAATTTCTCCATATTATTGGATAAATCTTTTTCTTGTTTTCGAGCATTTGCGAGTTTTGCAATGTATTCCTCTTTTTCTTGCTCTAAACCTTCTATGGCCTTTTGTACTTTTTGTTGTTTTACCCAATTATGGTTATCAAAAAAGCACACCCAAATTACAAATATAGAAAGCGTCAATGTATATTTATTTAGCCACTTGATCGCTTTAAATCTCTGGAAAATCATCGATTTTATATCTGAATTTTGGGATTTCTTTTTAGCACCCATATATTAAATATTTTCTTAATATAAAGATACTATAAAATCTTAATCCAGTAAGGCTTTTCCAGGGTAGATCGCTGAGCTCCCTAATTCTTCTTCTATTCTCAATAACTGGTTATATTTAGCGATTCTATCACTACGTGATGCAGATCCTGTTTTTATTTGGCCTGTATTAAGGGCAACTGCGAGATCTGCAATCGTCGTATCTTCTGTTTCTCCAGAACGGTGACTCATTACACTGGTCATTCCATTTCTATGTGCCATGTTTACCGCATCTATCGTCTCTGTAAGTGTACCGATTTGGTTTACTTTTATTAGAATAGAATTAGCTGCAGCCTCTTCTATACCTCTCTGTAATCTAGTCGTATTAGTTACAAATAAATCATCACCTACTAACTGACATCTATCTCCCAGCGTTTTATTTAGAGCAACCCATCCAGCCCAGTCATCTTCATCTAGTCCATCTTCGATAGAAAAAATTGGATACTGATCTACCCACTCTTTCCAATAAGAAACCATGTCTTCTGATGATAACTTATCACCTGTAGAAGAAGCAAAGTGATAAACTTTTTCTTTAGCGTTATAAAATTCGGATGCAGCAGCATCCATGGCAATCATGATATCATCTCCTGGTTTAAATCCAGCTTTTTCGATGGACTGCAATACTATTTCTATAGCTTCTTTATTAGATTTAATATTGGGTGCAAACCCGCCTTCATCTCCTACATTTGTAGAATAATTTTTAGACTTAAGGACCTTTTTTAAGGTATGGAACACCTCTACTCCCATTCTTAGTCCCTCAGAAAAAGTGTTCGCTCCTACTGGCATAATCATAAATTCCTGAAAATCGATACTATTATCAGCATGAGATCCACCATTTAGAATATTCATCATAGGTACAGGAAGTAAGTGAGCATTTACTCCACCTACATATCTATATAATGGTTGCATGGTCGTCTCTGCTGCAGCTTTTGCACAAGCCAAAGAGACTCCTAAAATGGCATTTGCTCCCAGTTTAGATTTGTTTTCTGTTCCGTCTAGATCCAGCATAGTCTCATCGATATACTTCTGATCGAGAACATCCTCTCCTATCAGCGCTTCTCTAATTATCTCTTCTACGTTTTCGCATGCTTTAGTAACACCTTTTCCTAGGTAGCGATTTTCATCACCATCTCTCATTTCTACAGCCTCGTATTTTCCAGTAGATGCACCAGATGGTACAGCAGCTCTTCCAAAAGCTCCATCTTCTGTTAACACTTCTACTTCTACTGTAGGATTTCCTCTAGAGTCTAAAACTTCCCTTGCTAGTATATCTATGATTTCGCTCATATCTAGTTAAGATTTTCTTTGATTAAGTTTATAAAATTATCAAACAAATATCTAGAGTCATGCGGCCCCGGATTTGCTTCTGGATGATATTGTACTGAAAATGCTTTTTTATCTTTTGTCCTTATTCCCTCTACAGTTTCGTCATTTAAATTTACATGTGTAATATCGATAAGGTCAGATTTTTCTCTCACAACATCCGGGTCTACACCAAATCCATGATTCTGAGTGGTGATCTCACAAAATCCACTAATTATATTCTTTACAGGATGATTAATCCCTCTATGTCCATGATGCATTTTATAAGTCGGTACATCCAAAGCTCGAGCTAATAACTGATGACCAAGACAAATTCCAAATAATGGTACCCCTGTTTTTAAAATTTCCTTTACCGTCGCTACTGCGTAGTCCATAGCCCCGGGATCTCCTGGTCCGTTAGATAAAAAATATCCAGTAGGTTGGAATTCCTTTAAAGAATCGAAAGTAGTTTTTGCTGGAAATACTTTAAGGTATGCCCCTCTTTGAACTAGACAATTAAGAATATTTCTCTTAGTTCCAAAATCTAATACGGCGATACGTATAGGACTTTCTTTATCCCCTAACTCATAAATATCAGGAGTAGAAACCTTGGAAGCTAACTCGAGTCCTTCCATCGAAGGTACTTTATCCAGTACTTTTTGTAATTCCTCCTTGGTGGTGTGCTCTGTAGATATGACACAGTTCATCGCTCCCTTATCTCTAACACTCCTTACGATCATGCGTGTATCAATAGAATGGATGCAAACGATATTTTCTTTTATAAAATAATCATTAATGGCATCGTCAGCTAAATTCCTAGAGTATGCATTAGTAAAGTTTTTACATATTAAGCCAGATATCTGAACCTTTTCTGATTCTTGATCTTCGTCTTTAGTTCCGTAATTACCTATATGTGCATTAGTCGTTAGTAATACTTGTCCGTAATAAGAAGGATCGGTAAACACTTCCTGGTATCCTGTCATTCCTGTATTAAAACAAATCTCACCTGTGGCAGTTCCTTCTTTTCCAGCTGCTTTTCCTACAATGAATGTTCCGTCCGCAAGTAGTAAATAAGCTTTATTCTCAGCTTGTGTAGAACTCATTATATTTTTTTTAATATGTCGCAAATATAATATTTACCCTCGACTAACTAATCCCCTCTGACCTCTAATATCCGTTAGAATAAAATTTTATCACTTTAAATAAACAATATAAATGACTAAAACTTACCGTACTTCCTAAACACCATAATGCGGTAAATATTTAGGTAGAATGAAACACTAAATATTTACGTTAATCGCACTAGAGGACTGAGTCATCTATCTTTCTATTTGGTTGAACACTTATTTTAGAGTACAAACAAAACTTCTTTGGCTGAGTGTTACCCATTTACAAAAGGGTATAAAAAAAGCGATAACAAATGATTGCTATCGCTTTTAATTTCTTTTAAGGCGTATCGACTACTCTTCCTCAGAATCTGCTTTGGTAGCTACTGCTGCTGCAACCGCTGCTTTAGCTTCTGTTGCGCCACCAGATTTTTTACCACCTCTTCTTCTAGATTTCTTTTTAGATCCTGAAGACTCTTGTCCAGAATAAACCGTATTAAAATCTACAAACTCTATCATGGCCATTTCTGCACCATCACCTTGTCTAAATCCTGTCTTTATAATTCTTAAATAACCCCCCGGACGGTTAGCTACTTTTTCTGAGATCACGTCAAACAATTCTTTAGTAGCAACTTTATCTTGTAGATAAGAAAATGCCACTCTTCTACTATGACTGGTATTTGTTTTAGACTTCGTTACGATTGGTTCTAAATGTACTCTCAGAGCTTTGGCTTTCGCCAATGTTGTTCTGATTCTTTTGTGAGTAATCAAAGCAATAGAGAGATTTCTTAGAAGTGCAATTCTGTGGCCTCTTTGTCTACCTAAATGATTGTGTTTTTTACCGTGTCTCATTTTTTAATTTTTTATCATCGTACCACCCAGCCGTTCTGATTCTTAATAATTAAAGAAGATCAGCTTCAGTAAGTACAGTTATTAATTAATAATAAGGATTACTCCTCGTCTAATTTATATTTAGAAAGATCCATTCCGAATGTCAGTCCCTTAGAAACTAGCAATTCTTCAATCTCTACTAATGATTTTTTACCAAAGTTTCTAAATTTAAGAAGCTCGTGTGTATCGTATTTAACCATCTCTCCTAGGGAGTTAATCTTAGCTGCTTTCAGGCAGTTATAAGCTCTTACAGAAAGATCTAGATCTTCTAGAGAAGTTTTTAATAACTTTCTCATGTGTAAGATATGCTCATCTACAATATTATCTTCTCTACTAGATGCGTCATCAAATGTGATATTCTCATCTGTTATCAACATTAAGTGTTGGATAAGAATACGAGAAGCTTCTTTAACCGCATTTTCAGGATGGATAGTTCCATCAGTCTGGATATCGATCGTTAGTTTTTCGTAATCTGTTTTTTGTCCTACCCTTGTGTTCTCCACATGATAAGCAACTCTCTTAATAGGAGTATAAATAGCATCGATAGGAATTAGTCCTATTGTAGCATCTTTAGGTTTATTTTCATCAGAAGGAACATAACCTCTTCCTTTTGTTATCGTTAACTCTATCTCTAAAGTTACTGATGGCTCGAGATTACAAATAAGCAATTCCGGATTCATAACTTTATACACGTTGGTATGTGCTTCTATGTCTCCTGCTACAAATGCGTCTTTACCGCTGATGGTAATATATATTTTCTCTTCGTCAGAAGTATCTTCTGCCATTAGAGGTTTTAATCTTACTTGTTTTAGGTTAAGTATGATGTCTACTACATCCTGCACTACACCTTTGATAGTAGAAAACTCATGATCAACCCCAGCGATACGCATACAAGAAATCGCATAACCTTCTAAAGAAGATAAAAGTACTCTTCTTAATGAATTTCCTATCGTTTGACCAAAACCTGGTTCAAGCGGTTTAAATTCAAAAGTTCCTTCAAAGTCATTGGCTTTCTGAAGAAGTATTTTGTTAGGTTTTTGAAAATTTAAGATACTCATAGCTTGCTGTTTAAAATTAGAACGTAATCAAAAAAATGTGGTGCTAAAATTAGATAGATAGTATATCTAATTACTTAGAGTAAAGCTCTACAATTAACTGCTCGTTAATTTTCTCTGGAATCGCTTCTCTTTGAGGATACTCTAAGAAAGTACCTTCCATTCTTTCCGGATTCCACTGTAACCAACCCCAATTTCTAACATCAGATTTGTTAGCAATAGAATCATTGATTACTTCTAGATTTCTTGACTTTCCTCTTACTGATATTACATCCCCTGGACGCATCATGTAAGAAGGAATATTAGTTACGATACCATTTACTAGGATATGCTTATGAGACACTAACTGTCTTGCTCCCCTACGTGTAGGTGACATTCCTAATCTAAAAACAGTGTTATCTAATCTGGCTTCTAAATACTGTAATAGTACCTCACCAGTTACTCCACCTTTAGAACTTGCTTTAGTAAACAAGTTTCTAAATTGTTTCTCGAGTACACCGTAGGTGTATTTAGCTTTTTGCTTTTCCATCAACTGCAACTTATAATCAGAAGCTTGTTTTCTTCTTCTGTTATTTCCATGCTGACCTGGAGGATATTTTCTTTTATCGAATGCTTTATCAAAGCCGAAAAGCGATTCTCCAAATGCTCTTGATTTCTTAGTACGAGGTCCTGTATATCTTGCCATTAATTATAATTCCTTTTAAAAATCCCAAATAAGATTATGATCTTAAGATTATACTCTTCTTTTCTTAGGTGGTCTACAACCGTTATGAGGAATAGGAGTTACATCCTTTATTCTACTTACTTTAATACCGGCACCATCTATCGCTCTGATTGCTGCTTCTCTTCCTGCTCCAGGTCCTTTTACAAAAACCTCGACTGTTCTTAATCCTTGCTCGTGTGCTTTCCCTGCTGCATCTCCTGCTGCGATCTGAGCCGCATAAGGTGTATTTTTCTTAGAACCTCTAAATCCAGCTTTTCCAGCAGAACCCCAAGAGATTACCTGACCTTTCTTATTGGTCATAGATACGATGATATTGTTGAAACTCGCTTTTATGTAAGCAAACCCTTCAGGGGCAACAACAACTTTTCCTTTTTTCTTTACTTTAGCCATCTATCGATTATTTAGTAGCTTTTTTCTTGTTAGCAACAGTTTTCCTTTTTCCTTTTCTGGTACGTGCGTTATTCTTAGTACCTTGTCCTCTTAGCGGTAGACCTTTTCTGTGTCTGATTCCTCTGTAAGAACCTATATCCATTAGTCGTTTAATGTTAGTCTGAATTTCTGACCTTAATTCTCCTTCCACTTTTAAGTCATCTTGGAGCATCTTGGCTATGAACTTGATATTTTCATCAGTCCATTCCATCACTTTAGTTTCGTGATCTATACCAGCTAAATCTAAAATTTCTGCTGCTTTACTTCTACCTATTCCAAAGATGTACGTAAGTCCTATTACGCCTCTTTTATTTTTAGGAAGGTCTATACCTGCAAGTCTCGCCATTGGTCTATGTTGTTTATCCTTGTCTTTGTTTGAACCTAGGGTTCTTTTTATTAATTACGAACAATTTTCCTTTACGTCTTACGATTTTACAATCGGCAGAACGCTTTTTTATAGATGCTCTAACTTTCATAACATTATCATTTTTCAGGATGAATACTAAATATCAATTTATTTATATCGATATGTAATTCTACCCCTAGTTAAATCATAAGGAGACATTTCTACTGCCACCTTGTCCCCGGGTAAAATTCTGATGTAGTTCATCCTCATCTTTCCCGAGATCGTAGCCACGATTAAATGACCATTTTCCAGTGTTACTCGGAACATTGCATTGGACAATGCCTCCTTGATAATACCGTCTTGTTTTATTAAATCTTGCTTAGCCATATTCAAATGGAGTGCAAATATCTATCTTTTTGATGAAATATTCATCAAATTGGGATTATTTTTTATTTCTTCAATAATTCCGTCATGATTAGATAAGATATCCGCTTTTTCTTTTCCTACTGCAACCGTGTGTTCAAAGTGAGCAGATGGTTTTTTATCTCTCGATATTATTGTCCATCCATCGTCTGATTGTCTGACTGCTCTCGTTCCTTCGTTTACCATCGGTTCAATAGCTATTACTAATCCCTCTTTAAGCATTATTCCTCTACCTCTGCTTCCATAATTAGGGACTTCTGGTGCCTCATGCAAATTTTTACCCACTCCATGTCCTACTAATTCCCTTACTACTCCGTAACCATTTGCTTTTTCAGCATATTGCTGTATGGCATAACCTATATCCCCAATTCTATTTCCTACTACTGCTTTATCTATCCCTCTATATAGTGACTCATTTGTCACTGATAATAATTCTAATGTTTCTTCTGCAACTCCTTGCAATGCATAAGTAAAAGCACTATCACCATAAAATTCATTTACAATCGTTCCACAGTCTACACTAATGATATCGCCTTCTTGGAATTCTCTATCTGTTGGAATTCCATGTACTACCCCCTCATTAGGAGAAATACATAAAGTTGCGGGAAACCCTTTATAACCTTTAAAGCCAGGAACTCCACCGTGATCTCTAATGCACTCTTCCGCTGCTCTGTCTATTTGGATACCTGTAACACCAGGTTTTATCATTGCTGCCACAGTCTCATGAGCTTTACATACCAAAAGGCATGCTTCTCTAATAAGCTCTATCTCCTCTTTAGTTTTATAATAAATCATGAAACTACATGCCAGCCCCGATCGGCTGCATACCACTTCTACCTTTGAGTCTACCTGATTTTACTAAGCCATCGTATTTTCTCATTAATAAATACGATTCTACCTGCTGTAAAAAATCTAGAACTACACCCACTAAAATCAGTAATGATGTTCCTCCAAAAAACAAAGCAAAACCAGCATTTACTCCTACGCTTGCTACAATGGCAGGAAATATAGAAATAAATCCAAGGAATATAGATCCAGGTAATGTTACTCTCGTGGTTAATGAGTCAATATAATCCTGTGTTTGTTTTCCAGGCTTAATTCCTGGGATAAACGCATTTTGTCTTTTTAGGTATTCCGCATATTGTTGAGGATTAACTAGTAATGCGGTATATACATAAGTAAATACAACTACTAATAAGAAGAATATAATGTTATATGGGATAGAAGTCCAATCCGCCAATTGCATCATGATACCACTCGGCCCATCTTCTCCTTGTGAAGCCCAGGTTCCTAATTGCATAGGTAAGAACATTATGGCTTGAGCAAATATGATAGGCATTACACCCGCCGCATTTACTTTTAAAGGAATATAATCTCTAGCACCAGCCATAGGTACATTTCCTGAACTTTTACCTACCATCCGCTTTGCAAACTGCAAGGGAATTCGCCTTATTCCTTGGACTATTAAAACACAGGCCAGTACAGTCATAAATAGTACTGCTATTTCTAATACAAGTATAAATAATCCACTGTTTTGTAATTGAGACTGGATCTCAGTTACAAATGCTCGAGGTAATGTAGCAATTATCCCTATCATAATTAATAAGGAGATACCGTTTCCGATTCCTTTATCTGTTATTTTCTCTCCTAACCACATGGCTAGAATAGTACCTGATGATAATATAATAATATTAGAAACCCACCAGATAGTCATATTCATATCACCGTCAATGGCTCCCTGACCGTGAATCATTTTTAAATAAGCTCCACCTTGTACAAGTGTAATCAGTACGGTTAGGAATCTTGTGATTTGAGTAATCTTTTTTCTTCCTGATTCTCCTTCTTTTTGCTGTAACTTCTGGAAATAAGGAACTGCAAAACCAAGCAACTGAATAATAATCGATGCTGTTATGTAAGGCATAATACCCAATGCAAAAACAGCGGCCGAATTAAAGGCACCACCTGTGAAAGAATTTATGATATTTAAAAGGTCATTTCCACCACCACTCTGCATGGATGCTGCAAGAGCCTTGGAGTCCACTCCAGGTAAAACTACGAAACAACCAAATCTAAATAATGCCAATATCCCTAGCGTATATAAGATTCTTTGACGAAGCTCATCTATGCTCCAAATATTTTTTAAAGTCTCAATAAATTTCATTCTGGAGAATTACTTATAAATTAAACAAGGTTAACTGTACCTCCTTGTGCTTCTATCTTTTCTTTGGCGGAAGCCGAAATAGCATGCACAGACACATTTACTTTTTTACTAATGTCACCATTTCCTAACACTTTTACCCTATCTCTTTTCTTGATAATACGGTTAGCGTAAAGATTTTCTAAGGTAATCTCAGAAAGGCTGTATTTCTCTGATATACTCTGAAGATTAGCCACATTGAAAACTACAAACTCTACCCTGTTAGGGTTTTTAAATCCTACTTTAGGCAATCTCATTTGAAGAGGCATCTGACCACCTTCAAAATTCTTCTTCTTACTCCACCCAGATCTAGATTTTGCTCCTTTATGACCTCTCGTAGATGTACCACCTTTACCAGAACCTTGTCCTCGACCGATTCTCGTTTTACTCTTTACCGAACCTTTTGCAGGTTTTAAGTTATGAAGTTCCATTTTATACGTCTTCTACTTTTACTAAATGAGATATTTTTCTAACCATTCCTAAAATCTGAGGAGTAGCCTCTTTAACGACGGTTTGATGCATTTTTCTAAGACCTAATGCCTCTAGCGTAAGCTTCTGCTTCTTAGGTCTATCTATTTTACTTCTTACCTGAGTTATTTTAATGTGTGCCATTTTCTATCTCTGTTTATTACAAAGAGGATTTTAACCCTCGAATAATTGTTTTATACCGATCCCTCTGTCTCTTGCAACTTGGTAAGGAGATCTTAATTTTGTTAAAGCATCTACTGTTGCCTTTACAACGTTATGTGGATTAGAAGAACCTTGTGATTTTCCTAAAACGTTCTGGACACCAGAGATTTCTAAAACAGCTCTCATCGGTCCACCCGCGATAACACCGGTACCCTCTGATGCTGGTTTAATTAATACCTTCCCTGCACCATATTTCCCTAATTGCTCATGAGGAATAGTTCCTTTTAACAATGGAAATTTATGCAAGTTCTTTTTTGCGTCGTCTACAGCTTTGGCGATGGACTGCTGTACATCTCTTGCCTTACCCATTCCGTATCCTACTGTCCCTTCTCCATTTCCTACAACTACTAAAGCGGAGAAACTAAATGTTCTACCCCCTTTGTTTACCTTAGTCACCCTATTAAGACTTACTAGCTTGTCTTTAAGCTCAGTATCTGTTGGTTTGATTCTTTCTTGATTCTTTGCCATTATCTTTTTTTAGAATTGTAGTCCTCCTTCTCTAGCCCCTTCTGCAAGAGCTTTTACTCTACCATGATATAAATAACCAGCTCTATCAAAAACTACGTTTTCAATATTCTGAGCTTTGGCATTAGCTGCTAATTTTTTTCCAACTTCTGTTGCTCTTTCTAACTTCCCACCAGATATTCCTTTTGCATCTGCAAAAGCAATAGTTACACCGTTTACATCATCGATCAACTGACAAGTAATATTTTTATTACTTCTGTGAACTGACATTCTCGGACGAGAAGCTGTACCTTTTATTTTCTTACGAATTCCAAGATGAATTCTTTTTCTTATCTGTGCTTTAGTTTTCATTTATCTTAAATTTTAACCAGCCGTTTTACCTTGTTTTCTTCTAATCTCTTCTCCCTTAAATCTAACACCCTTTCCTTTGTAAGGCTCTGGTTTTCTAAATGCTCTGATTTTTGCGGCCACTTGACCAATAAGTTGCTTATCTATACTTTCTAAAATAATCGTAGGACTTGAACCCTTCTCACTTAGAGTAGACAATTTTACTTCCTCAGGGATAGCAAACATAATCGGGTGAGAGTATCCAAGTGACAATTCTAATAATTGACCTGTATTACTACATCTATAACCTACACCTATAAGCTCTAGTTCTTTTTTATACCCATTAGATACACCCTCTACCATATTAGCAATAAGTGATCTATACAAACCATGCATAGCTCTATGTCTTTGCTGATCAGTAGGACGAGTAACTTTAAGTTCGCCTTCTTCGATTTCGATCTTTAGATCTGGATCTACTTGTTGTGTTAATTCTCCTTTTCCTCCTTTGACAGTTACGAGATTTCCCTTAGAGATATCTATGCTTACACCATCTGGTAGAGTTATCGGAGCGGTTCCTATTCTAGACATTTTTCTTAATTAAAATTTATTAGTAAACGTAGCACATAACCTCACCACCTACATTTTCTCTTCTCGCTTGTTTATCTGTCATTAATCCTTTAGACGTGGATACTATGGCTATTCCTAATCCATTTATGATACGAGGAATATCATCTACACCTGAATACTTTCTTAAACCAGGCTTACTAATTCTACCCATTTTCTGAATGGTAGGTATTCCTGTTTTTTTATCGTATTTAAGTGCAATACTGATGATACCTTGTTTACCAGCATCCTTATCAAATTTATACTTTGCAATAAAACCCTGCTCGTATAATATTTCGGTCATTTTCTTTTTAGTATTAGACATCGGGATATCTACCACTCTGTGCCTAGCTTGTTGAGCATTTCTGATACGTGTTAGGTAATCCGCTATAGAATCTGTTACTGCCATTTAACTATTATTTTATTTTATTACCAGCTAGCCTTAGTTATTCCAGGAATTTTTCCTGCCAATGCCATTTGTCTAAAAGTTACTCTATTAATTCCAAATTTTCTCATATACCCCTTAGGCCTTCCAGTAAGCTTACATCTATTATGCAGTCTTACCTTTGATGAGTTTTTAGGAAGTTTATCTAGTGCGTCCCAGTCTCCAGCCTCTTTAAGTTGTTTTCTTAAATCTGCATATTTTGCAACTAGCCTTTCTCTTTTTGCTTCTCTAGCAATTATCGCCTTTCTAGCCATACTAATTAATTTCTTTGGTTTTTAAACGGCATTCCTAGCTCTTTTAATAATGCTAAACACTCTGCGTCCGTCTGAGCTGTAGTAACGAATGTGATATCCATACCACTAATCGCGTTTATTTTATCAATGTTAATTTCAGGGAAAATAATTTGCTCTGTAATACCCATTGTATAATTACCTCTTCCGTCAAAACTTTTATCGTTTATCCCTCTAAAATCTCTAACCCTAGGAAGTGCAATAGCGATTAATCTTTCCATGAACTCATACATACGTTCGTTACGTAAAGTAACTCTAGCACCGATGGTCATTCCTTCTCTTAATTTAAAATTAGAGATAGATTTTTTTGCTATTGTCGGAACAGCTTTTTGTCCTGCTATGGTCGTTAACTCTTCCAATGCATGGTCGATTAACTTTTTATCTTGAGTAGCTTGACCGATCCCTTTATTGATGCAAATCTTTTGCAATCTAGGTATCTGCATCGTACTCTTATAAGAGAACTGTTCCTTTAACTTAGAAACTACCTCGTTCTCGTACTTTTTTCTTAATGTAGGAATGTAACTCATTACTTAATGATTTCTCCAGATTTTTTAGAATATCTTACGCTCTTGCCGTCCACTATTTTTCTTCCTAATTTACTTGCCTCTCCTGACTTAGGATCAATAAGCATTAAGTTAGAAACATGGATAGTTCCATTTATTTCGTTAATACCTCCCGGCTCATCTGCAGTAGGTTTAGAATGTTTCTTCCTAATATTTACACCTTCTACAGTAGCACGGCTAAGTTTAGGAAATACTTCCATTACTTTACCCTCGGTACCCTTGTATGATCCACTTATTACTTTAACCTGATCTCCTTTTTTTACATGAAGTTTAGGTGCGAATCTATGTTTCTTAATTGTCATAATCTCTGTGTTATTAAAGTACCTCCGGAGCTAGTGAAACAATTTTCATATAATCCTTTTCTCTCAATTCTCTAGCTACAGGTCCAAAAATCCTTGTTCCTCTTGGTTCTTCTGCTGCGGTAAGTAGAACTACAGCGTTATCATCGAATCTGATGTAAGAACCATCTTTTCTACGGATTTCTTTTTTTGTTCTTACGATAACTGCTCTCGAAACAGTACCTTTTTTTACTCCTCCTGGAGAAGACTGTTTTACAGTACAAACAATTTGATCACCTACTGATGCATACCTTCTTTTAGATCCTCCTAGCACTCTTATACATAGTACCTGCTTAGCCCCACTATTGTCTGCAACATTCAGTCTTGATTCCTGCTGTATCATTGTTCTTTATTTAAAAATATTATTTAGCTCTTTCAATAATTTCAGTAATCTTCCAACACTTCCTCTTACTCAATGGTCTCGTCTCCTCAATTCTCACAGTGTCTCCGTCTTTACACTCATTCTTTTCATCATGAGCAATAAATTTCTTAGACTTCTTCATGAATTTACCGTAAATCGGATGCTTAATTTTACGTTCCACAAGAACGGATACTGATTTATCCATTTTTGAACTGGCTACTACACCGACTCTTTGTTTTCTAAGATTCTTAGTTTCTGTCATGACGACTATTGATTTCTTCTACGTTTTCTAATTTTTGTTCTTTTTGCCAACTGTTCTGGAGTCATATTCGTTACTTCTCTCCTACGTGCCTCTGTTAATAAACGGGCAATATCTCTTCTGACTTCCTTGATTGTCTGTGGATTTTCTACTCCTTTTACAGCGTGATCAAACTTCATTTTCTTGTATTGAAGCTCAGTCTCTTTTAGTTCGTTTGCTAATTCTGCATCCGAAAACTCCTGTAATTCTATAAATTTTTTAGTTGCCATCTTATGTTATTCTGCGTAGTCTCTTCTAATAATTGTCTTAGTCTTAACTGGTAATTTCTGAGCAGCTAATCTCAATCCCTCTTTTGCAATATCGAAAGGTACACCATCCATTTCAAACAGTATCCTACCTGGTCTTACTACCGCAACATAATGGGATAAAGCTCCTTTTCCCTTTCCCATCCTCACCTCTGCTGGCTTAGATGTTATTGGTTTGTCTGGAAAAATTCTAATCCACACCTTTCCTTGTCTCTGCATGTACCTCGTCATCGCAATCCTCGCTGCCTCTATCTGCCTATTCGTAATCCATCCACCCTCTAACGTCTTCAGAGCAAAAGATCCAAAAGCAATCTGGCTTCCTCTATGGGCAATCCCACGATTCCTACCTTTCTGCATTTTTCTGTACTTCGTCCTTTTTGGCTGTAGCATGATTCTATTTTTACTGTACCGATACTCAAAAGTTGTGCAAAGGTACTACATTTTGTCTTTTAAATTATTATCAATTTCTTCTATCTCCACCACCTCGGTTACCACCTCTATTTCCACCTCGGTTACCACCTCTATTTCCTCCACGGTTACCACCTCTATTTCCTCCACGATTTCCACCTCTTCCTTGACCACCTTTTCCACCACGCTTATTATCAACACCTACATTAGGTGATAAGTCTCTTTTACCTAGAACTTCTCCTTTACAAATCCATACTTTTATCCCTATTTTACCGTAAACGGTTAGGGCTTCCGCCAATGAGTAATCTATATCGGCTCTGAAAGTATGCAAAGGAGTTCGGCCCTCTTTATATTCTTCAGATCTTGCCATCTCTGCACCATTCAATCTACCACTTATTCTTACTTTTATTCCTTCTGCACCAGCTCTAATAGTAGACTGAATAGACATTTTAATTGCTCGTCTGTAGTTCATTCTACCTTCCAGCTGTCTTGCTATTCCGTCTGCAACAATTGCTGCATCCATCTCTGGCTTTCTGATCTCTACAATATTAATCTGCACATCCTGGCTAGTTAATTTTTTCAGCTCTTCTCTAATTCTATCAACCTCAGTTCCCCCTTTACCGATAATAATACCAGGTCTAGATGTATGAATCGTAACTGTGATTCTCTTTAATGTTCTTTCGATAATAATCCTTGCGATTCCACCCTTGTTAATTCTGGCAGAGAGATACCTTCTGATTTTCTCATCCTCTACTACTTTTTTTGCAAAGTCTTTTCCACCATACCAGTTAGAATCCCATCCGCGGATGATTCCTAGTCTATTACCTATTGGATTTGTCTTCTGACCCATAATTAATTATTCTTCAGTAGATTGCTCTACGTTATCTTCTAAAGGAAGTTTATTTTCAACAACAAGTGTTACGTGATTCATTCTTTTTCTGATCCTATGTGCTCTACCGTGAGGAGCTGGTCTAAACCTTTTTAGTGATGATGCACTATCTACCATCGCCTTAGTTACATATAAATCATAATCATCCGCACTGTACGCCATATCGTTCTTATTTTCCCAATTGGCTATAGCTGACAATAATAATCTCTCAGTCCAAACAGAAGCTTCTCTTTTATTGAACTTAAGAATATTCAAAGCTTTATCCACTCTTTGACCGCGGATCATATCCACTACCATCCTCATTTTACGTGCGGACATCGGAACATTTTTTAATCTAGCTTTTGCTTCCATTACTTATTACTTTACTAATAGTTATTTTCTATTTCCACCATGACCTTTAAAGGTTCTCGTTGGTGAAAATTCTCCTAATTTATGACCTACCATATTCTCTGTTACAAACACAGGAATAAAAGTTTTACCGTTATGCACTGCTATCGTAGTACCTACCATATCTGGAATGATCATCGATGATCGAGACCATGTTTTAATTACGGTCTTTTTTGTACTTGCTTTTGCAGCCATTACTTTATCTAATAAAGTATGTGTTACGTAAGGTCCTTTTCTAAGTGATCTTGCCATTATATTACTTTTTTCTTCTAGTGATGATTAATTTACTAGAATACTTTTTAGTGTTCCTTGTTTTTTGTCCTTTGGCCATAACCCCTGTTCTTGATCTTGGGTGTCCTCCAGACGCTTTACCTTCACCACCTCCCATTGGGTGATCTACAGGATTCATTGCTACCCCTCTAACTCTAGATCTTCTTCCTAACCATCTCTTTGCTCCAGCTTTACCTAAAACTTTTAAACCATGATCCGGGTTAGAAGTAGTTCCGATTACTGCTTTACATGTTAATAAGACTCTACGCACTTCACTAGAAGGTAATTTAATGATCGCGTACTTCCCCTCTCTTCCCATTAATACACCATAAGTACCTGCGGATCTCGCTAAAGCTCCTCCTTTACCTGGAGTCATTTCTATATTATGTATAGAAGAACCTAAAGGAATTTTACTTAAGTATAATGCATTACCAACATCAGGAGTAGCAGTATCACCAGACATAATTTTATCTCCTACTTTGAGTTTGTCAGGTGCAACTATATATGTTTTCTCCCCATCTGTATACTGAACTAGAGCAATAAAAGCAGTTCTGTTTGGATCATACTCTATAGACATTACTTCTGCTGACATCCCTTCTTTTCCTCTCTGGAAATCAATAACTCTATACCTCCTTTTATGTCCACCACCTCTGTTACGTACTGTCATTTTACCAGAGTTATTTCTACCACCAGTTTTTGTCAGTTTACGTAAAAGCGTTTTTTCTGGCTTAACTTTCGTGAGCTCAGAGTAATCTACAGTTACTTTTTGTCTTAGTCCCGGAGTTACCGGATTATATTTTTTTATTGCCATTTGTAATGATTATAAATCACCGAAGAAATCAATGGATTCTCCTTCCTTTAGTGTGACTATTGCTTTTTTATATGCACTCACTCTTCCCTTACGCTGTCCGCCTCTTGTGTTTCGATTCTTAGGTTTAGGAGCCATTATTAATGTATTAACTCCATCCACTGCTACATTAAATTCTTTTTCTATTTCCTTTCTGATCTCTACTTTGTTAGCCTTTTTATGGACTACAAAACTGTATTGATTCAAAGACTCAGATAAGCCTTCGCTTTTTTCAGAGATGATCGGTTTTATTAGAATTTGCTTTTTCATTATTTACTCTTTTTGAGATACAGATTTATTTACCAAATGATTCTGCAATTTTCCCTATTGCTGATTCTGAGATAATTAGATTCTTAGCTCTCATTATCTGATAAGTATTTAAATCCTTAGCTACTACTACACCTGATTTAGCTAAATTTCTAGAAGACAAGTGTAAATTTTTATCATACTCACCTACGACCATCAAGCTTCTTCCATCAAGACCTAGGTTAGATATTACATTGTTAAACTCTTTAGTCTTAGGAGCATCGAAAGTAAAATCTTCCACTACCTTAAGATCACCAGACTTTGCTTTTAAAGAAAGTGCTGATTTTCTAGCTAATCTTTTTACTTTTCTATTTAAGTCAAAGCTATAACTTCTAGGTCTTGGTCCGAATACTCTACCTCCACTTCTAAACAACGGATTCTTTATAGATCCAGCTCTTGCAGTACCTGTTCCTTTTTGTTTCTTTATTTTCTTAGTAGATCCTTTGATCTCTCCTCTTTCCTTTGCCTTATGAGTACCTTGTCTCTGGTTAGCTAAGAACTGCTTTACTGCTAGGTAAAGAACATGATTGTTAGGCTCTACACCAAAGATCTCATCTGGCAGATCTGCTGATTTACCAGAACTTTTACCTTGTATGTTTAATATATCTAATTTCATGACTTAGCTCTTTCTATAATTACCAATGCACCTTTATGACCAGGTATTGCACCTTTTATTAATAGTAGATTCTTATCAGAAAGAATTTTTACTACTTCTAGATTTTTAATCTTAATTCTATTTCCTCCTGTTCTTCCACCCATTCTCATTCCCTTCATAACTTTAGCAGGATAAGAAGCCGCACCGATCGAACCAGGTGCTCTTAATCTATTATGCTGACCGTGAGTCGCATCTCCAACCCCGCGGAAACCATGTCTCTTCACTACTCCTTGGAATCCCTTACCTTTAGAACTACCGATTGCATGCACGGCATCACCTTCAGCAAATACATCCTCGATAGTAATCGTATCCCCTTCCTTCTTCTCCATCTCCATGTCTCTAAACTCTACGAGTTTCCTTTTAGGAGCTGACTTCGTTTTAGCGAAATGACCTAACAACTGCTTAGAAGTATTCTTCTCTTTTGCAGATCCGTACCCCAGTTGTAACGCATAATAACCATCTGTATCCTCAGTTTTTATCTGAGTGATTACATTAGGCTCAGCCTCGACTACAGTACAAGAAATGTTTTTACCTGCCTCGTTGAAGAAGCTAGTCATTCCTATTTTTTTTCCTATAATTCCTTTCATTATCTTTTTTATATGAATAAAAGACAATCCAGTCTAACAGCGGTCCTAACTTAAAATAAGATCGGACGTATTATCTTTTAATTTATAAATATTCGCGTAAAGCGAATTATGTCAACTTAACTTGGATATCCACCCCACTCGGTAGCTCGAGCTTTGATAATGCATCTACAGTTTTGGGTGTAGGTGTAAATATCTCGATGAGCCTCTTATGTGTTCTTAACTGAAACTGCTCCCGAGATTTCTTATTTACATGCGGTGATCGCAACACTGTAAACACTTCTTTCTCAGTAGGCAGCGGAATCGGTCCTGATATCACAGCACCACTCTGTCTTACTGTCTTTACAATCTTCTCAGTAGACTTGTCTACTAGATTGTGATCGTAAGATCTGAGTTTGATTCTAATTTTCTGATTCATATCCTCTGTTAAAAAAAATTCTTTATTCTAAAGAGCCGCAAAGATAGCAACTTTTAGTTATTATTCAATTATTAATCAATTAAACTGAAACTTCTCCTTTAGCTTTATCAATTACTTCTTTTGCTACTCCTTTAGGAGCGGCCGCAAAGTGAGAAAATTCCATTGTACTACTTGCTCTACCTGAGGTAATCGTTCTCAACTGTGTTACATATCCAAACATTTCGGATAATGGAACTTCTGCAGAAATAGATACGGCACCACCAGATTTAACCTCCTGGCCTTTAGGTAACCCTCTTCTCCTATTCAAGTCACCGATTACAGATCCAGTATACTCTTCCGGAGAGATAATCTCAAGTTTCATTATCGGTTCTAGTAATACTGGACCACACTGCTTAGCTGCTTCTCTAAATCCTTCCTTCGCACATAGTTCGAATGCAATAGGCTTACTATCCACCGCGTGAGTAGCTCCATCATAAAGTCTCACCTTCATACTATCGATACCATATCCCGCAAGGATCCCGTTATCCATCATAGAGTTGAAACCTTTTATGATAGAAGGAAAATATTCTTTAGGAATCGATCCTCCAAAAATATTGTTCTCGAACTGTAATCTAACCTTACCAGCTTTAAAATCATCTGAGTCTAAGAACTCCTGATCTGCAGGTCCTAACTCAAACTGCATCTGAGCAAATAAACCTGATCCACCCGACTGCTTCTTCAATCTTTCTGTATGATCTACAGTAGATGTCAAAGCCTCTTTATAATTTACCTGTGGTGGTCCTTGATCACACTCTACGTTAAACTCTCTTTTTAGTCTATCGATAATAATTTCTAAGTGTAGCTCTCCCATTCCACTAATCACTGTTTGATTAGTATCCTCGTCATATCTTACTTTAAATGTAGGATCCTCTTCAGATAATTTACCTAGAGCCATTCCTAATTTATCTACGTCTTTTTGTGTCTTAGGTTCGATTGCTACACCGATCACTGGATCAGGGAACACCATACTTTCCAGAACGATCTGCTTATCTAAATCAGATAAAGTATCTCCTGTTTTGATATCCTTAAATCCTACTCCCGCTGCAATATCTCCTGCTTCTACTCTATCGATCGGGTTTTGCTTATTAGAATGCATCTGATACAATCTAGAAATTCTTTCTTTATTTCCGGACCTAGTGTTCATAACATAAGAACCCGCATCTAATGCTCCAGAGTAAACTCTAAAGAAAGCCAATCTCCCTACGAAAGGATCTGTAGCAATCTTAAATGCTAAGGCTGCAAATGGCTCTGCAATAGAAGGCTGTCTAGTTACTTCTGCATCAGTTTTAGGATCAGTTCCTGTTACTGCATCTACATCTAGTGGAGAAGGTAAGAATGCACATACCGCATCCAATACTGCTTGTACTCCTTTATTTTTAAACGCAGATCCACACATCATTGGAACAAACTTATTGTCCAACACTGCACCTCTTACTGCATTAATCATTTCTTGTTCTGTAATACTTGCAGGATCTTCAAAGTATTTTTCCATCAGCGTCTCATCATATTCGGCCACAGCCTCCAATAACTTTTCTCTCCACTCCGCAACTATATCTACTAAATCCTCAGGTACTGGAATTTCCTCATAGGTCATTCCCATATCGTTATCGTTCCAAACGATAGCTTTACCAGTAATAAGATCAACTACACCTTTAAATGTTTCCTCCGCTCCAATTGGAACTTGGAGAGGAATCGCTTCAGATCCTAATTTCTCCTTTACATCATTTACTACCTCAAAAAAGTTAGCACCTGATCTATCCATTTTATTAACAAATCCGATTCTAGGTACATTATAATTATCTGCTAATCTCCAGTTAGTCTCTGACTGAGGCTCTACTCCAGATACTGCACAGAATAAAAATACAAGACCATCTAGAACTCTCAAAGACCTATTTACCTCTACAGTAAAATCAACGTGTCCAGGAGTATCGATAATATTCATAGGAAAATCCTGCCCCTTCCACTTCCAGTTAGTCTTAGTCGCTGCAGAAGTAATGGTTATCCCTCTTTCTTGCTCTTGCTCCATCCAGTCCATAGTAGCAGCACCATCATGTACTTCTCCTATTTTATGACTCATTCCCGTGTAGTATAAAACCCTCTCGGTAGTAGTCGTTTTACCCGCATCAATGTGAGCAGCAATACCTATATTTCTTGTAAACTTTAAATCAGCCATGTAGCTAAATAATTTAAATCGGAATTAATTAATAATCTGAACGATAATATATTATACTCTAAAATGTGCGAAAGCCCTATTAGACTCAGCCATTTTGTGCGTATCTTCTTTTTTCTTTACTGCAGCACCTTCATTCTTACTTCCCGCTAATACCTCTGCAGCTAATTTCTCTGCCATGCCCTTACCAGACCTAGCTCTTGAATATTTAATCAACCACTTCATGCCTACAGATGTTTTTCTTGCTGCTCTTAATTCCACAGGAATCTGGAACGTAGCTCCACCGATTCTTTTAGACCTTACTTCTACTTGTGGAGTAATATTAGTTAATGCTCTTTTCCACACATCATGCGGATCCTCTTCTCCTTTTTCCTTTATAATATCCATAGCATCATAAAAAATCTTAAACGAAGCCGATTTCCTACCATCTAACATCATGTTATTTACAAACTGTGTTACTAATGTATCCTTGAATCTAGGATCTGGCTGTACTATTCTTTTTTTAGGTTTTCTTTTCCTCATGATTTCTTAAATCTTAATAATGGACTATTATTTCTTTGGAGCTTTTGTTCCGTATTTTGATCTTGATTGTAATCTATCAGTAACTCCCGCTGTATCTAACGCTCCTCTAACAACTGTATACCGTACACCAGGTAGATCTTTTACTCTTCCTCCTCTAATCAGCACGATAGAGTGTTCCTGTAGATTATGCCCCTCACCTGGGATGTAGCAGATAACTTCTAGACCATTAGTAAGTCTCACCTTAGCTACTTTTCTAAGCGCTGAGTTAGGTTTTTTAGGAGTAGTAGTGTAAACTCTTGTACATACTCCTCTTTTCTGAGGACATGAGTCTAGAGCTCTCGATTTACTTTTCTGAATAATCTTTTTTCTACCTTTTCTTACTAGTTGGTTGATAGTAGGCATAAGTGCTATTTATCTAAATTATTATATAAAATACGCCAATAGGCATACCCTTCCTAAAAAGGAAGTGCAAAGGTATGCTTATTTCTTGGATATATCCATATGCTATTCCAAAAATATTTAGGTGATTTATAGATTTTTATGTGTTTTAGCAGGTTAAAGCCTAATTTACAAAATAGTCCTACATTCATATCTGTAAATTATACTTTATGAAGAACGAACTTACCTTTAAAATTATAACCTGTATAGTGCTCTGCTTAGGCCTGGGTGTTGCCTCTGGATTTATAGCCGGCTCCCCTATGTCATTATGGTATCAAGGACTTAGTAAACCTTTTTTTCAGCCTCCTTCATGGGTTTTTGGGCCTGCATGGACTTTACTTTATACCTTAATGGGTATCTCGATAGGAAAGATATGGCATATCCCTAAATCCTCTGCCAAAACTACCGCGATAGGTTTTTTTATCTTTCAGTTTATTCTTAATCTGCTGTGGTCACCTGTCTTTTTTGGTCTTCAGAAACCTATTATCGCCTTAGGCATTATTGTTTGTATGTGGATTATGATTATTTTAACCATCAGAAATTTCTTTGCTTTAGACAAAACGGCAGCATATTTACTCATCCCTTATTTACTATGGGTTAGTTTTGCTACTGTACTAAACGGAGCTATTGTTTATCTAAATTAACTATGGATATCAGAATTAGAAAAGGCACATTAAAAGATTTACCTGCTGTTTTAGCGCTTGTAAAAGGATTAGCCAAATTTGAAAAAGCAGAAGATCAGGTTACAGCAACCTTAGATAATTATGGTGAGGCTTACGCCAATGGTCTGATCAGCTTACATATTGCTGAGTCTAATGATAAAGTTATCGGGTGTACCCTTTTTTATGATACCTTCTCTACATGGAGAGGGAAAATGTTATACCTAGAAGATTTTTATGTTTTACCTGAATGTAGAAGTCTCGGTGTCGGCAAAAAATTATTCCATGCTTTTATCGCTGAGGCAAAAGACCGTAACTGTGCCTTAGTAAAATGGCAAGTTTTAGACTGGAACGAACAGGCCATAAAATTTTATAAACGAGAAGGAGCCACTATAGAAAAAGAATGGTGGAATGGTAAGATTATTTTTTAGGAGTGTCTGAATTAAAAAGTTTTAATCATTACTTTGTACATCATTGATTTCTACATTATAGTTTAATCATGAATAGATGAATATCATTTTTATAACTCTGAAACTTACACAACTATTCCCATCAGTAAGTATGTACCCTTTTCAGAACGATAAGAAAAAATAAGCATCTTTATACTTAAAAGAATGCTCATTCAATTTTAAAAGGTAATACGATCTAAATTCTAAAAATTTTATACTCAAAAGCATAACTTCTAAGAACCTAATAATCCCGTTCGACTAAATACTTTGCAAAGGATTGAAATACAGCTATGCTCTCTTCATCTAAATTAACCGCATTTAGATGACTGTAAGCCAGATCTAAATAGGCTTGCTTAACTTGTTCTGCATATTCCTTTATTACTACCGTATCAAAGACAGAAGTTACGTCAATCACTTTATTCTCCTTATCACTATTGTACAATGACTCAAAATCACTTTGGGCTTGACCCTCTAAAAGCTCCATCGTTTTTAAATAGAGATATGTTTTTTTCTTCTGTAAAATATCTCCTCCTTTTTGCTTACCGACTTTAAATTTATCGCCATAAGTATCGAGAATATCATCTTGTAACTGAAAAGCAATCCCTATGTTCTTTCCAAACTGATAAAGATGTTCGGATTGCTCATCGTTTGCACCACCTATCAATGCACCCATTTTTAAACCACCGGCAATAAGAACAGCTGTTTTTAACTCTATCATTTTGATATACTCAGCAATCGTTACGTTATCTCTAGTCTCAAAATCCATATCAAGTTGCTGTCCCTCACATACTTTAATGGCATTAGTATTTACAATCTCCATCAACTTTTTAAATAGACCAACAGAGTAAGACTGCAGATAACCATAGGATTGGATAAGCATGGCATCTCCTGAGAGGATGGCAGCATTAAGACCATATTTTTTATACACGGAATCTTTTCCCCTCCGAGTCGGAGCATCATCCATAATATCATCATGAAGTAGTGTAAAATTATGAAAGACTTCTATAGAAAGTGCAGCTGGAAGCACCTCCTTAATATTATCCCCAAAGGCATCGTAAGCTAACATGACAATAGCTGGTCTTATTCTTTTCCCCTTGTTCTCTAATGTGTATTTTACAGGATTGTATAAATTGGCGAAAGCCGGATCATATACGACCTGTTCTAGGTATTCCTCAAAAATATCGATGTAATCTTTTAGCATTTCCATAGAAGCGGCAAAGGTAAAATTACCCAAAAGAATAATAGAACGATGAGATTAGTTTCTACAGTTTATAATTTAAATTAATAACCCATATACTTACCCTTCCATCATTATCAGAATTAATCATATTTTCATCCCAGTATCGTAACATGATTTTGTATCGAGGATGTGCGAGATAAGTTACACCTAAGATATATCTAATTCTTTGTAATTTATTAATGCCATTTATCCTATAAAAAAAATCTGTTCCTAAAAATGGTTCTAACTTCTTGTATGGATTAAAACTTACACTGGGCTGCCATCTCAGAAAATCCGGATCAGTAAATGTGCCTATATCAAAAGCCTGATGATAGCGTAAGGTATTTCTCAGTGTTAGATGATGGAATTTTTTCTGATGCTTTATATCATAAAATATAAACTGCCGATTATCCCGGTTAGGCATAAACCACGTTCGACCTAGTATCATCACTCTCCAGTTATTATTAAAAGTATAATTTACAGCGTAGTCTGGAGACCAGTTTAAATACTGACGATTAGACAAATTATGCCTAACAATAGGCTTTAAAAATACGCTCCAGTGATTATCTAATTTCTTATTTAACTGGATAGAAGACCAGGACAGTTGATCTTGAGCCGTACTACTTACCGTTACGCCTAAGATACATATCAGCAATATCCTCAATTTAAAAAACACTCCTCTCATTTACCGCTTAAAATATTTTATCAATAACTCTAATATGTCGATAGCCGCCTCCGAAATAACTGTGCCGGGACCAAAGATGCCTGCCACATTTTGCTCATATAAAAAATCATAATCTTGAGGTGGAATTACTCCTCCACAAATCACCATAATGTCCCCTCTTCCTAGCGCTTTTAAAGCATTAATGGTTTCTGGAACCAAAGTCTTATGACCCGCTGCTAATGAGGAAATCCCGAGAATATGCACATCATTTTCTACTGCTTGCTGAGCTGCCTCTGCTGGTGTCTGGAAAAGTGGACCTACATCTACGTCAAAACCCATATCTGCAAAACTAGTTGCGATTACTTTAGCTCCACGATCATGACCGTCCTGTCCTAATTTAGCCACCATAATCCTAGGTCTACGTCCTACAATAGCCGCAAATTTATCAGATAATTCTAATGCATTTTTAAAAGACTGATCGTTTTTTATTTCTTTTGCGTACACGCCTTGTATCGTCTGATTATTAGCTACATATCTCCCGTAGACTTTTTCTAAAGCCATGGAAATTTCTCCTAAGGTAGCTCTTTCTCTCGCAGCCTCTACAGATAAAGCAAGTAAATTACCAGTTCCATTTTTTGCTGCTTCTTCGATTGCTGCCAGAGCAGCTTCTACTTTTATCGTATCTCTTTTTCCCTTTACTTCATGTATTCTAGCGATCTGCGATTTACGCACTGCATCATTATCTACCTCTAACACATCAAGAGCTTTTTGCTCATCTACTTGATATATGTTTACACCGATGATACGCTCTACTCCACTATCTATACGTGCCTGCTTACGAGCTGCCGCTTCTTCGATTCGCATTTTAGGTAATCCTTTTTCTATAGCAATAGTCATTCCTCCTAGGTCCTCTACTTCTTGTATCAGTTCCCAAGATTTTTTTACGATCTGATCTGTTAGAAACTCTACATAGTAACTTCCAGCCCATGGATCGACTACATCTGTTATACCCGTTTTTTCTTGTATATATTTTTGAGTATCCCTAGCTATTTTAGCAGAATAATCTGTAGGCAATGCGATCGCCTCATCTAACGAATTAGTATGTAAAGACTGCGTACCTCCAAACACTGCAGATAAAGCCTCTATCGTTGTACGGGCAATATTATTATAAGGATCCTGAGCGGTAAGACTCCAGCCCGATGTCTGACAATGCGTCCTTAGGGCCATTGATTTAGGGTTTTTTGGATCAAATTTCTTGACCACTTTCGACCATAATAGACGAGCTGCTCGCATCTTTGCGATCTCCATAAAATGATTCATCCCGATACCCCAGAAAAAAGAAAGTCTAGGAGCAAAATCATCTATAGTTAGTCCGGAGTCGATTCCTTTCCGTATATATTCCAGTCCGTCGGCTATAGTGTAAGCAAGCTCTATTGCTGCCGTCGCTCCAGCCTCATGCATGTGGTAACCACTTATAGATATACTATTAAACTTAGGCATGTGATTAGACGTGTACTCAAAGATATCTCCTACGATTTTCATCGAATGTTTAGGAGGATATATATATGTATTACGTACCATAAACTCCTTGAGAATATCATTCTGGATGGTTCCCTTAAGTAAGTCTGGTTTTACACCTTGCTCTGCTGCTGCAACGATATAAAAAGCCATGATCGGCAACACCGCTCCATTCATCGTCATAGATACAGACATCTGATCTAGAGGTATCTGATCAAAAAGGATTTTCATATCCTCTACAGAATCTATCGCTACACCAGCCATCCCTACATCTCCTTTTACTCGATCGTGATCAGAGTCATATCCTCGATGTGTTGCAAGATCAAAAGCTACAGATAACCCCTTTTGACCTTGGGCCAGGTTACGTCTATAAAATGCATTTGATTTCTCTGCCGTAGAAAATCCAGCATACTGCCTGATCGTCCAGGGTCGGCCTTTATACATAGAACTATAAGGCCCTCTTAAATAAGGAGGAATGCCTGCAACAAAACCGATATGATCTGCACTTAGTATATCCTCAGCGACAAAAACATTTTTAATATCAAAACCATCTGGCGACGTAAATAATCCACCTTTAAAATGATCTAGAGATGCTTCAATATGCTTTGGGTAAGTAAGATCTGCCTTTGTCTGATTTATAAAAATAGCCCAATTTTCTTTAAGTATATCACTAGTCAGTTGTTCAATATGATAACTACCCGTACCAGCATCCGTTACTCGATCGATGTAACCTTCCAGTTCGTAAAGATTAGAGATATTTAATGCGATCCTGAGATCGTGTTCATCCCAGTCTTCTAGCTCATTATTTAACCGTAATCGGTCCGCTCCACCAGTAAGTCCAGATAAAGCCTGAACTGAATGTCTTATGCGACGGTCATCTTTATTTTCTGTTACGCTATTAAGTACATATACTTCTATAAACGGAACATAGTCCTTAATTCCAAAACAAGAAGCAATGTGTCGCAGACCCACTTTTACTGCTCTTATCGACGCGATGTTTTTAAAATAATGTTCCTTAATCTCTAGCTCGTAAAAAGTACGATCTATAACATACTGGGGGTTATCTGCATATCTGAGACTTTTAAAAAATTTAGAAAACATCTGATAGATATAATCTACTGACCCACGATAATGCACGTCGTACATTTTAAACTTATAATCGATTAGCGGTTCTGAAGATTTAAAAAAAATAGTGGGACTTTCGTCCAATACTTGTTCTTTGGCGATATGCGTCTTTACTATGTTTGCTATGTTCTGTGCATTGTAAAATCCATCAAAAATCACAGAGATGTAGTCCAGTCTTATTTTTCTAAACAATCTTTCAAATTGACTTAAAGTCAAATCTTTCTGCCCTTCTCTAAAATAAAATTGTATTGCTGAGGCTCCTCCGTTTAAAGCCTTACGAGCTACCTTGTTTGCACTAGAAATTCCATCGATTACTATCGTCTGACAATTTTCCCAGCCTGCATTTTTCTTAGGAATCGGTTGATAGCTTATACTATGATCATCAGCATGGCCAAAAGGATCTATACTTAGGTTATCTACTTCTTTATAAAGTGATTTGATATCTTTTCCTTTGAGATCAGATTTGATCTTATCGAGCCATTCTTGCTTACTTACCTTATTAAATGCTGAGAACAATTTTTCCATATACTTTGACAAAAATGAACAAAAAATGTTTTAGAGTGCAAAGATCATTATTATAAATTTGATGTTTTTGTTTTGACGATTTTTTTAATACTCTTTTACCCGAGTTATTTTTAATACAATAGGATTATATAAATACTTGGGTACCTAAATACGTCAGTAAATCTAAGGATCAATCATAACCACAACTTTAAAAGTCCTGTTTTTATGAAATAGGGAATTATCTACAAATCGTTGGGTAATATAGATAACAGAACTCCTGTAATTCTACCACACCTTTGTACTGTTAATTATTCAAAAACTAAAAAATTAAATCATGAACAAAATATTATCAGTCCTTGCCGTTATGTTTACTACTACATTTTTATCTGCACAAGCACAGCAGATCGACCTAACACAGGTTCCTGGAGCATTTAAAACTAATGAACTTAATCTAGCTGCAGGATCTTATCAATTTAATGTCATAAACGAAGGTGTTGATCATGAAGTAGGTTTCGTTTTAGTTCCTAAAGGTAAGTATGAGACTGAGGACCACATTAAAGAAGCATATGTAAAATCTCCCGTTACTAATGGTAAAAATTCATTGACAAATGAGGTATCACTTTCTGCTGGAGAATATGAATATTTTTGCCCACTTAATCCTACATCAAAATATAGTTTAAAAGTCCACAACAAGGTAGAGACTATAAGATTAGAACAAAGTCCTGGTGTTTTTAATAAAGAAAATGTAACTCTAAAATCTGGTACCGCATATCAGTTCCAGATAGTAAACCAAGGAGTAGATCATGAAGTAGGTTTTGTCCTTGTACCAAAAGGTAAATACGAATCTAATGATCATATCTCAGCTGCATACGTAAAGTCAACTGTACCACAAGGAAAAAATTCATTAACTAATGTTCTTACTTTGGAAGCTGGGGAATATGAGTATTTCTGTCCTCTAAATCCTACTCCTAAGTATAAGTTAACCGTGGTCAATTAAGAAAAATTAATCTTTTATATATTATAAAAGGAGGGTTATACTCATTATTGCGAGTATAACCCTTTTTTAATTTACTTCGATTCATCAGATGGTTTATCAACTTTGAACATAGCACTCAATAGTATCCCATGTTATGGTATAATTGAGGGAAAAATTTAGCTAGACATAGTGATAACCCATTAGACGAATTAAAAAGACACTGATCAAAAGAGGTAACATTAGAATTAGGTAGCGGTAATCTAAAAAGAAACGATTTCTTGCATAAAAGAATCATAGGACAACCCTAGCTTCTCGTAATAGTCTTTTCCAAAATGATTTACAAATGACTTTATACCTTTCTCCGTAAAATGAGGTAACAACAGACACCACATCTGTTTGTCCCAAGTTACATCTAATTTTCCTTTAAAGTTTTTGGCTACGAGATAGAAAAATAATATTTGCCATAGCGTTCTGGATAAGTTATGGTACATACCAGATATAGATTCTTTTTTCATATTTCCAGATTGTATCGATACATTAATCATAGACATCTGAATACGGATGTGATTTTCACGGATGACTTTTATTCTTTTTTGAACCTCCGGCATAAATAAGATGTTCTTATCAAAGAAGATAAAAGAATAGTCTTTTTGAACTTGGAGAAAGTCTTCTGAGGTTACAATTAAGGTTTGCCATGAGGGTACCAAAAAGGAATTAGTAAAACTCTCTTTACTCCTTTTTACCATATCGTCGAGATGGATATTTAGTAATGATTCTTTATCCTTAAAATGGTAGGTCAGATTTCCTCTAGAGATATTCATACCCTGAGCAATTTGATATAAAGAGGAGGCTCCATAGCCGTGTTTATTAAAGTAGATGCGACTAGACTCGAGGATTCTATCTTTTGTATTTATTTTCAATTTGGTAAAAAAGACTTATTTTTAGTCAATATTAACTAAATTATTTTTTAAATGCATACTTTTGTTTTGATTTACTTTTGTAACATTGACTGAAGTGATAACTAAATGAACCCATACAAACTAATCTGCCAAGACGATGAGATAGAATTATCCTCATTGGATATTCAAAAACTAGATATCGTAGATCATCAAAAAGGCTATCATATTTTAGATGATAAACGTTCTTTTCACATACAAGAAATCCATCCTTCAAATAACCCTAAGCAAGTATCTGTAACGATAAATGGTTCTACTTACGATTTTGAAATAAAGGATCATTATGATCTCCTTGTGGATAGAATGGGACTTGCTGACGTAGGAACAAAAAAAATTACGGATATAAAATCTCCGATGCCAGGTCTGATATTAGAAATCAGCATACCGCAAGGTGCTTCTTTTAAAGAAGGAGATACCTTACTCATACTTGAGGCTATGAAAATGGAAAACGTGATCAAAGCGGAGGCAGATGGAGTTGTCAAAAAAATCTTGAAGAATAAATCTGATGCTGTAGAAAAAGGAGAAATCATTATTGAACTAGAAGCAGAATGAAAAAAATACTAATTGCAAATAGAGGAGAGATTGCTTTACGAGTTATGCGTAGTGCAAAAAAAATGGGTATTAAAACGGTCGCTGTTTATTCGGAAGTGGATCGATATGCTCCACATGTAAAGTTTGCAGACGAAGCAATATTGCTAGGTCCTGCTCCATCATCAGAATCTTATCTGGTAATGGATAAAATATTGGCGGCAGCCAAAACTACTCAATCAGAAGGTATACATCCTGGATATGGATTTTTAAGTGAGAATGCAACTTTTGCAAAAAAAGTATCAGAGGCTGGAATAAAATTTATAGGTCCAGGTATCCATGCCATCGAGGTAATGGGAAGTAAACTAGCCGCTAAGGAAACGGTAAAAGATTATAATATCCCGATGGTTCCTGGAACAGATGAGGCAATTACTGATCCTGCCCTAGCTAAGACCATTGCAAAAGATATAGGTTTTCCGATCCTGATCAAAGCCTCAGCAGGTGGAGGTGGAAAAGGTATGAGAGTGGTAGAAAAAGAAAGCGAACTAGAGGAACAGATGGAAAGAGCTATCAGCGAGGCGGAATCTTCTTTTGGGGATGGCTCTGTATTTATAGAGAAGTACATCAGCAGTCCTAGACATATAGAGATACAAGTATTGGCTGATAGCCATGGAAATGTGGTACATCTATTTGAAAGAGAATGTAGTATCCAGCGACGTCACCAAAAAGTAGTAGAGGAAGCTCCATCAGCAGTGCTTACTCCTGAGCTAAGAGCAAAAATGGGAGCCGCAGCTGTGGATGTAGCAAAATCTTGTAGTTACGAAGGAGCTGGAACAGTGGAGTTCTTATTAGACGAAAACAATAATTTCTACTTTCTAGAAATGAATACACGACTACAGGTAGAACATCCCGTGACCGAACTGATTACTGGTATAGATTTAGTAGAACAACAAATCAAAGTTGCGAGAGGAGAAAAACTTTCTTTTACTCAGGCAGATCTATCGATCACTGGACATGCTCTAGAGCTTAGAGTCTATGCGGAAGATCCATTAAACAATTTTCTGCCGAGTATCGGTAACCTAGAGGTTTACACTAAACCTAAAGGAGACGGGATACGACTAGATGATGGTTACGAGCAAGGAATGGATATACCGATTTACTATGATCCGATGATTTCAAAATTAGTCACCTATGCAGATACCCGATTATCTGCAATAGAAAAAATGAATCAAGCGATCAATGACTATAAAATAAAAGGAATAGAAACAACATTATCGTTTGGGAAATTTGTGTGCGAACATCCTGATTTTATCACGGGTAATATCGACACTCATTTTGTGAAAAAACATTTTACCCCAGAAAAAATCAAAGCGGGTAAAGCTGAAGAAAAAAAGATCGCTGCGATGGTAGCTCTTAAATATTATCTAGTAAATAAAGAAAAATTAGTAGGTATAAAGCCAGATGATTCTACTTGGAATCAGAGGTCATAAAATATCTCGTTAATTAAAACTGTATATAATTTATGAAGTATTTAGTTTGTATAAGTAGAACTCCAGAAACCACTGCTAAAATTGCATTTACAGATGGTAATACCCAGTTTGATAAAAATGGAGTGCAGTATATTCTTAATCCTTATGACGAGTGGTATGCACTAGTGCGAGCTCTAGAATTAAAAGAAGCAGGAGGAGGAACCGTTACTGTAATCAATGTCGGAACAGCGGAAAACGATGCCGTGATCCGTAAAGCTCTCGCCATAGGTGCTGATGATGCCGTACGTATCGATACGGATCCTAAATCTGCAATGAATGTAGCAAAACAAATATCAGAATATGTAAAATCTAACCCACATGATATAATCCTTTGTGGGAAAGAGACCATCGATTATAATAGTGGAGAAGTGGGAGGTATGATCGCAGAGTTCTTAGATATCCCATTTGTTTCTTACGGAGAACACTTAGATATAGAAGGATCATCCGCAACAGTAAAAAGAGATATAGAAGGTGGTTCTCAGACTGTAAAAGTAAATCTACCTGCAGTCATCAGTGCTGCT
This sequence comes from uncultured Saprospiraceae bacterium, assembly GCA_938015805.1. Classification (GTDB taxonomy): domain Bacteria; phylum Bacteroidota; class Bacteroidia; order Chitinophagales; family Saprospiraceae; genus JAHDHU01. The sequence goes on from CALLXF010000005.1 coordinate 46,909, forward strand.
AAGGGAATGGCAGAGCAGCGTATCCCTAATATGCGAGGTATCATGATGGCTAAAAGAAAACCACTCAATATCGTACCCGCTGTTCCATTTGAAGATGCAGCCACGGTCATAGGGTATACATTACCAGAAGGAAAATCAGCTGTAAAAATGATTGATCCAGAAAATATGGATGAGCTAGTAAGACTACTTCAAGAAGAGGCTAAAGTCCTTTAACGTATTTCTCTTTTTTATTAATTGATAATCATTAAAAATAAAATAAATGGTTTTAGTATTTGCAGAATCAAAAAATGGTCAGTTTAAAAAAGCTACTTTCGAGGCGGTAACGTACGGTAAGCAAACAGCTGACATCTTAGGAGTAGAATGTCATGCTATCGTAATCGGTAGTGCTGATAATCCTGCTCATCTCGGACAGTACGGTGCGAGTAAAGTACATCACATAAATAATAATGCTTTAGATCATTTTAGTAGCCAAAGCTACACTGCTGCTATAGCCAAAGCCGCAGAAATTATCGGAGCTTCCACAGTAATCGTAAATCATTCTTCTACAGGAAAATCATTAGTTGGAAGACTCGCGGTAAAAATGAATGCAGGATCTGTTGCCGGGGCAAATCATCTACCAGAAATAAAAGATGGAGTCTTTACAGTTAAGAAAAATGTTTTTTCTGGTAAGGCTATAGCCGAATATAAAATATCGAGTAAAAATAGAGTTTTATCTCTTATGGGTAATACATTAAAACCAGAAGTAACTGGATCCGATGCTCCTGTAGAGATTGTAGATCTGCCTGTCGGCGAATCAAAATTACAAGTAATCAGTACAGATTTACAACAGGGAACAGTTGCCCCATTACCGGAAGCCGAACTAGTCGTATCTGCAGGAAGAGGAATGAAGGGTCCTGAAAACTGGGGAATCATCGAAGACCTAGCCAATGTCCTCGGAGCAACTACTGCTTGTTCTAGACCAGTTGCTGATACAGGATGGAGACCTCATCACGAACATGTAGGACAGACTGGTGTAGCTATTAGACCTAATCTTTATATCGCAGCCGGAATTTCTGGAGCTATCCAGCACTTAGCTGGAGTAAACTCTAGCAAATGTATCGTAGTGATTAACAAAGACTCAGAGGCACCGTTTTTTAAGGCAGCAACGTATGGCGTATGTGCTGATCTTTTTGATGTAGTTCCAAAATTAACAGAAGCTATTAAGAAAGCAAAAGCATAGAATCTCAGAACTTAAAATATTAAATCTTAGACTTAACTAGTCTAAGATTTAATAGTCTAAATTCTAGAAGTCTAACATCTAAAAAAAAAGATGAGTCTATCAGTCTAATATCTAACAGTTTACAAGTCTAAATACAATGGACAAACAAAAAGAAATCCTAAAATCCAAAATAAAAGAGGCCTACCTTGGAGGTGGTCAGGATCGTATCGATAAACAACACGCTAAAGGAAAACTGACCGCGAGGGAACGTGTTCATTTCTTACTCGATGAAGGATCATTTGAAGAGATCGGTGTTTTAGTAACGCATAGAACTACTGATTTTGGGATGGAACGACAAAAATTCTATGGTGATGGTGTTATAACGGGATATGGTACTGTAAATGGAAGACTGATTTATGTTTTTGCTCAAGATTTTACCGTATTTGGCGGAAGCCTATCTGAGACCCATGCAGAAAAAATCTGTAAGCTCATGGATTTAGCTATGAAAACGGGAGCTCCTCTTGTAGGACTTAATGACAGTGGTGGTGCAAGAATACAAGAAGGAGTGAGATCATTAGGAGGTTATGCTGATATTTTTTATCGTAATGTAATGGCATCAGGCGTCATTCCACAAATCTCTGCGATCATGGGACCCTGTGCTGGTGGAGCTGTTTATTCCCCTGCCATGACGGACTTTACCATAATGGTCGAGAATACCAGTTACATGTTCGTCACCGGACCTAATGTTGTTAAAACAGTGACCAACGAGGAGGTAAGCTCGGAAGAATTAGGAGGGGCAAGTACCCATAGTACTAAGTCAGGAGTAACGCATCTGACCGCTGCTCATGATATCGATTGTATCGATCAGATTAAACGATTACTGAGCTATATGCCTCAGAACTGCGAAGGAAAAACACCATCCCTACCCTACGACATACAAGAAGAATATAGGGACGAATTAGAGAAAATCATTCCTGACAGTGCTAATAAACCGTATGACATACGTGACGTTATAACAGGAATCATAGATACCGATACTTTTTACGAAATACATGAGGCCTATGCTGATAATATTATTGTAGGTTTTGCTCGTATCGCGGGAAAAACTATAGGAATCGTAGCTAATCAGCCTATGAGCTTAGCCGGATGTCTCGATGTAGATAGCTCTAAAAAAGCTGCACGATTTACGAGAACTTGTGATTGTTTTAATATTCCATTATTAGTGCTCGTAGACGTCCCTGGGTTTTTACCAGGAACTGATCAGGAATGGAACGCCATCATAACTAACGGAGCTAAACTTCTCTATGCATTAAGCGAAGCCACCGTTCCTAGAATCTCTTTAATTACGCGTAAAGCATATGGAGGAGCCTATGATGTAATGAACTCCAAACATATCGGAGCAGACATGAACTTTGCATGGCCCACTGCAGAGATCGCAGTAATGGGAGCAAAGGGAGCGAGTGAAATAATATTTAGAAAAGAAATTAAAGAAGCAGATGATCCTGCAGCTAAGCTCTTAGAAAAAGAACAGGAATACGCGGACTTGTTTGCTAACCCTTACTCTGCTGCCCAACGTGGTTTTATAGATGAAGTGATCCAACCGCGAGAGACTCGTAGAAAACTGATTAGAGCTTTTGCGATGTTAGAAAATAAAGTGGCCGTATTGCCAAAAAAGAAGCACGGGAATATCCCTTTGTAAGTTAGATGTTAGACTTTTAGATATATTAATTTCTGATCTAAGTAAAATTTAAAAAGCAAAAAATGGACTATAAAAATATACTTATCGAAAATAATGACGGTGTAGTAACCCTAATCGTAAATCGTCCGCACGCTTTAAATGCTTTAAACATGGAGACCATCTCTGAGATCGGTGTCTTCTTTACTGAAGATTATAAAACGATCCAAAATCTAAAGGGAGTGATCATCACCGGAGCAGGAGAGAAAGCTTTCGTGGCTGGTGCAGATATCAAAGAATTTTTAGGTATAGAAAGTCCTGAAGCAGGGTCTGCTTTAGCTCGTAATGGTCATGATGTTTTTAATATTATAGAAAAGTTTCATAAACCTACGATAGCGGCTGTACAAGGATTTTGTTTAGGAGGTGGATTCGAATTGGCTCTAGCCTGTCATATGCGTATCGCTGGAGAAAAAGCAAAGTTCTCATTTCCAGAGGTAAACCTAGGACTACTACCTGGCTTTAATGGTTCCCAACGGTTACCTATGCTAGTCGGTAAAGCCAAGGCTTTTGAGTTATTAATGACCACAGATATGATCAAAGCAGAAGAAGCCGTCAAGCTCGGATTAGCTAATCATGTTGTTCCTCAAGGAGAAGAAATTTCTAAAGCCACAGAGATCATAGAAAAAATCGCAACTAAGGCCCCATTGGCTATAGCCGAAATTATCAAAACTGTAAATGCCTATCAAGATAAAAACAGTGATGGAACCGAACAAGAGATTGCCTCTTTTGGTCAACTAATGACTACCAAAGATTTTGAAGAAGGTACTTCGGCCTTTATCGAAAAACGTAAAGCGGAGTTTACTGGAGAGTAGAAAAATCCACCCTTAATGGCAAATGAAAAAGATTTTGAAAAACTGTTCAAAGCAAACTATAGAAGGTTTGTATCTGCCGCATACGCCTACTCTAAACAAAAACACATTGCTGAAGAAATTGTACAAGATGTATTTGTAGATTTCTGGAAACGCCTTGAGCGAAAAGAAAATATTTCAAATCATGAAGCCTACCTCAGAAGAGCTATCATGTATCGAAGTTTTGATGTTATTAAAGCGGAGAAAAAGCATGGACATAAAGTGGAAGTCGATCTAATCGATAATTTTAGCAGAGACGAACATCAGAATCCTGAAACAGAAATTATCTCTAAAGAAAATCTAGCCTTTCTTCAAAAAACAATCGATTCCCTTCCAGAAAGAACCAGGCAAATTTTTATGCTCAGCCGATTTGAAAAAATGAGTTATAAAGAAATTTCTCAAAAAACTGAGATCAATCAAAAAACGGTAGAATACCATATAAGTAAGGCGTTACAACTCATCAGAAATGCCTTAATCAGCTTGATAATCCTCACAATGAATATTCTTTTTTAAAAAACTTTCAATTTCCACTAGGGTTTTTCTTTGTTTAATCTACTTCATAGTGTACGCAGTTTACAAAGCAGCTTTTTAAACACTAAAAACAATTTATTAAACTCTAAAAATTAGACAAATGAATACGTTAAAAATATTGATAATGAGCCTTGGATTAATGATTGCTGCAACTTCTTGTGGCGACGATGATAGAGCAGCGGAATATAATTTAGTAAGCGCAAACCAAATCAAGAGTGACGATGAGGTAGCTTTAGAAATTAATATCAGCATTTCAGACCTAGATGGCCTTCAGCAAATCATCGTAGAGAATGAGGAATTAGGCATTGATTTCTTAGAAAATATCACCACCAGATCCTCCATCGTAAATAAGAATTTTTTAATAGCACTTGATCCTGAAGAATTGGAAGAAGATACCATTTTCCTCTTAAATATTACCACCACAGACATAAACGGTAATACTTCAAAAGGAACAATAAATGTTGATATTTTATAAATTTTATTTCGAATCCCTTTACTTTATTTACGTAAAGGGATTCGATACTTTGTTTTTAAATCATAACAAATAAATATATGAAAGCTAATTACACCTCACTAGTTCTCAAATCATTAGAAAACAATTTAAGTGAAAGCGAAAAAATTACTTTCGCAAATTGGCTACATGTAGAAGATAATTTCAAGAAATATCAGAAGATTAAACAAATCTGGAATGAATCAGGAAAACTTACTTATCCTGAATTAGAAGCATCTCTAAACGTAGAAGAGGCTTACCAAAAAGTAAAACGTAAAGCCGGATTATCGGATGCGACCACGAGATACATTACTCCAAAAAAACGGCGTACCCCATATTTAGTAGCCGCAAGCTTTATTCTTCTTGCGATGACATGCAGTTATTTTTTACTTCAGTTTATTACTTCTAATGATTTTAAAACTTTAACTGCAGTTCAGAATATGGAATACACCCTTCCTGACTTGTCTACAGTCTGGCTTTCTGAGGGAACTGAGTTATCATACCATCCTGATTTTAAAAATCATAGGAATATAAAGCTTGATGGCAAAGCCTTATTTGAGGTAATTCATGATACAGAAAAACCATTTACTGTGGATGCCGATGGAATGGATGTAACCGTACTAGGAACTAAGTTTATAGTATCTAATGAAGAAACAAGTACAGCATATATTCATGTCATAAATGGTAAGGTAAAAGTCGAGGACCCTAATAATAATGTGCAACCTCACATCCTAACTCAAGATATGACTGTAGAGAAAATCGAATCAAAATTAAAAATAACGGATAAAATATACGCTAACCAAATGTTCTGGGCTACGAATAAATTATACTATAAAGACGCCTCCCTAGAAAGAATTTTTGACGACCTAGAAAATTATTTTCATACAACTATCACTTACAGCGATACTTTTAAAGATTGCAATTTTAGTGGGTCATTTAGTGAGCAGAATATCCAAGAAATCCTAAGCACTCTAGAGATTATTTATAACCTAGAAATAGAAAAGAAGCCTGGGAACATATCCATAACAGGACCATCATGCGATTAAAGAAATTAACTATAACATTAATACTAATTACATTTTTAGGCTTATCAAGTATAGCACAAAAAACAGAAAAAGATAATTCGGTAAGTATTAAAATATCCTATTCTTGTATCGATAAAGTACTAGAAAAAGTCATCGGAGATTTAGAAAAGGACTACCCTCTCCAATTCCAATACAACCCTATCGACGTTGAGAAGCAGCGTATAACAATCAATGCAGAGAACCTATCGAGCGAGACATTCTTAAAACAAGCACTTAAAAACACTGGGCTTAAATTTAAAATAAACGAAAGCAACGTTATTCTATATACGTCTAAAAAAGACGATAGCCTGGGAAGTATAGAATCTACATCAAAAAAAACAGTAAGTGGATATATTTTAGATGCAGAAACTACAGAATCACTAATCGGAGCTACCGTTTATGATTTAGCTTCAGGAAAAGGAACGGTAACTAATGAGTACGGTTTTTTTAGTATGACCCTCCCATCAGGACCGATTACCCTGCAAGCGTCCTACATTGGATATCAATCCGATGAAAACAAAATAATGCTTCAGCAAGATGAAGAAATAAGTTTTGAATTATCATCAGGAGCATTAATAGAAGAAGTGGTCATCACCTCAGAGGCAGCATCAGAACCAATATACCAACGGTCACAAATGAGTCAGTTAACGATTCCGGTAGGGCAACTAAAAGCCATACCTGTCATTCTCGGCGAAG
>CALLXF010000006.1 GCA_938015805.1 uncultured Saprospiraceae bacterium
TTGTAAATGGAAACTGTATTCCTTGTTGTACAAAGTCGCATGCTACTCCACGTTCGTTTGGTTTATTGATCACATGTACAGACTGCGTACTCGATCCTGATCTGATGTATATTCTGCAATCCGGAGCTAGAGCTGCAAGAAAAAAATTAGTAGCAAAGGGATCTTCTATCCCGTTCCACTCTTCTATAAATACTTTTCCGTCTGAGAGATCGTCATAGGTCAGATCTACCTGCCATAAACTATCCTGTGTCATGTAGTATAGCAATTCCGAATCAGGGCTAAATTCTAGGGAGCTAAAAATAGAAAACTCTGGTGGTGCTGTGTATAATGATCTAGGATTAGAAAGCAATCCATTATTTCGATCAAAATTATAAACATGCAAACCATCGTCTTTATTATAATATGCGTAAAGTTTACCGTCTGGAGAAAAATGTGCACTTCCTGAAGCAGAACTATGATCAATATCAAATGGTCGAGCAATTTCTTGTGTATCTATTTGCTCAAATCCATTTTCTGTTAATAAAACAGTGAGGAATTCATTTTCTCGACTTAATGGCTGCAGTATCCACCAGTCTTTTTGATTCTCATGTTTTATCGCTGATAAGTACGAGGATAATATTCCATCTGTAAAAGAATCATAAAACACAACATTTTTTTCCTCCACCGCACCTTTACCACTATCACCAGATATATCTACATAGGTATATTTTAAATGCCTTAAAGTTAAAGACGGATCAGCGAATGCATCATATTCTATGGTTTTATGGATAATGTAATAACCATCTGTATTTGCAGGATCATCTAAAATCGTAATATCCTGTCTACCAGGATAGCCGTTTATACAGTCCCCTAGCCATAATTCATCAAAAAAAGGACCTGCATTTATACTATCTCCATTCATTAATATCTCATGATCCGCACCTGCCACTGCACATCCATTAGTATAAAATAAAAGATTTCCTTCTCGGTCCGCAACTGAGGCATTATTACTATCAAATGTTAGTCCTGCATCTCGGGTTCCGACCTCAAAGGGTACTGTATTAAAATCAATCTTCAAAGAAATAAAATTTTCGGATCCATCTTGATCATTTCCAAATATCCAATGATAGTCTTGCTTGTTTTGGGCACAAAGGATAGTGGGAAATAAAACTGAAAAAAGAATAATAGTGATAATTTTATTCATGCCCTTAAGGTAACACAAGACGTTCAGCTTTTAATTATTATTCATGTTAATAATCAAGACAGTTACACTTTTCTAAAGTATCTCGTTTCTACATTATCACATTTAAAATTATCCATTTCCACCACCGATACCTCCGCCACCTTGCTGGCCACCACCTTGCTGTCCTTCTCCAGCCTTAGCATCTGTATTTTTTACTTTGCTCTTACGTTTTTTGAAATCTACTTTCCCAAATTTATATCTCACGTTTATACCCACTGATCTAAACGGTATCGTAAACCTGGTAATCTGTGTAAAGTTTTCTCCTTCGATATCAGAGTTAAAAGCTTTGTTTGCATTAAAAGGATCTATACAATTTATCCCTAAACTCCACGCCTTAAACTCTTTCCTGATTCCCGCTCCATAAATCCAGAAAGATGGATTTTCTCCTTGCAGTGTTCTACGAGGAGAAGAAAAATATCCAAAGTAATCCGCTTTTAGCGAACCAGTAAATGCATAATCTCCACCGAAGAAAAAATTATATAAAAAATCTTTGGCTTCTAGATCCACACCGTTTACTGTTCCGCTCCCATCATAAGTATAAAAATTACCTCCTCCACGGATTGTAAATTTATTGATGGTCTTGGTGGTAAATAAATTTAATCCTAGGGAATTGTTTTCCCCTACGTTTGCAAAGGAATTAATAGAAATTCCATCATCTACTGCAAGGGTCTGCTCTATCACATCAGAAGTGATTTTATAATAAGCCGTTGCAAAAACCGTAGCTCCCAAAATAGAAGTGTTATACCCCAGTTCGATCTGATCGACTAGTTCAGGCTCCAGTGATGGGTTACCTAAAGTCCTGTTAAACACATCCGCATTATTATTAAACGGATTAATATAAAATAAAGTCGGTCTCTGTATCCTACGCGTATAACTTAACTTGAGTGTTCTAAACTTAGGCAAACTTCTACTGATCGTAATATTAGGCAACCAGTTAGAATAGGTATTCTCAAATGGAGATAACCCTAGTGCTGCAGGATTCTCTGAGGTCTCATCCCAGCTGCCATCGATCGCCGTATGTTCATATCTTACCCCAGTGATAAAAGAATATTTCTTTGCCAGCACAAAACTCAGTGATGCATATCCAGACATGACATCCTGACCATAATTAAACACATTAGTAAAAAGTGGGTCGTCTGCTCTATTAGTCGTAATGTAATCACTTTTTATATCACGCAATACCATCTTTGCACCTGTCTCTAGTTTTAGAGATTTAGGCAACGGCTGAGTATAATCGATTTGGAAGGTCGTTTCTAAATTATCACCATCATTAAAAACTTTTGCATTTTGTCTATTTAGAAAAGATAATGCGTCTAACTGATGCGTCTCTGATACCGTAAAATCCTGATCGTTATCTCCTTTGGATATTTGTGTAGCGATCACTAACTCCTGATCTTTTTTATCTTCAAAAGTCTTAGTGTAATCAAAGGTCCAGTCAAACCCACCAAAATAATTATCACCTTTATTAGTACGACTAAAACTATCCACCATCATCGATAGCGGCTCTACAAAAAATCCTTCTCCCGATCCATCTACATCAAATCCAAAACCTCTTAAAGTAAACGCAGTATTAAATGCATTAAAGGCATTTATATCATAAAACGCACTGATCGTTCCATTACTTCCGAGACGAGAAGTCTCTTGCATACCAGCGTTAAAAGATTGCACTACCCCATTATCTCTCCTCTCAAAAAGCGTAGTTCCTGTCGCTGGATTAGAGTAAAAAACAGACGCATTAGAACTGATTCCCAGTCTCCCTCGTCCACCATTTAAACTAGCAAATAAACTATTTTGCCTGATCCCTACAGAAGCATTTACAGAGCCAGCGATCCCTTCTATATTATCTCTCTTAGTGATAATATTTATAATCCCTGCACTTCCCTCTCCGTCATATTTTGCGGAAGGAGAAGTAATGACTTCTACCTTTTTTATCTGATCCGCAGGAAACATCTTTAAGGCATCTGCTACATTATTTGCAAACATACCAGATGGTTTACCATTGACTAAGATCCTGACATTACTCGAACCTCTCAAGGAAACATTTCCTTGTACATCTACTGTCAGCATCGGAACCTTCCTAAGTACATCAGTCGCATCTCCACCGGCAACGGTAGCATCCTGCTCTACATTATAAACGATTTTATCTGGTCTATTTTCTATTAATGATCGTTTATCAGTCACTTCTACGGCTTCTAAAATATAGTTAGACGGCACCATTAATACTTTACCGAGATCGTTATCCGGTTTTTTTAACGTCAGAGCAACACTATCTAATTGCTTATCCTCATACCCCAAAAAAGAAATATAAATATCATAATCCCCTGTTTTAGAATCAAAGCTAAATTTTCCATCATCATCCGTGAGTACACCATCTTTCTCTCTGGATGCCCCGTGATTTTTAAGTACTAAGGTGGCATAAGCAACAGGTAAGTTAGTAAGGGAATCTATCAATTGTCCCGAGATTTTCCCCTTGATACTTTTTCCGCCACCGCCTCCCATTCCAGGCCACTGGGCATAACTCATTTGGACTAATAAAAGCAATGCTGCAGATACGATCAGTTTTTTCATACTATTAATTCTTATGTACTAAACTACACTTCTTTAGAAGTAGTAGATAGATTTTTTCGATTAAAGACTTGCAATTTTATATTAATCACTATGCTATAAATTTATAGTGTAAGAATAGCCAGAGGATACGGGTTGATCTTTTTCTTTATTTTTCTTTACGGTTGTCACCGAATAAGATATCGTCTGTTTTTTCTTTTTAGGAAGCTTAAAATGAATTCTTATATTTTTATGGAACACCACTCTAAGCTTACGAGGAATATCTGGAATCTCAAATTGGAATAATTTAACGACTCTAACCGCTTCCTCATCACAACCAAAACCTAGAGAGGATATTATTTTAGTTTCCTTTACGCTCCCTTTATAATCAATACCATACCTCAAATAAACGGAACCCTCAATCTTCTCTTTTAAAGCCGCTTTAGGGTATTTAAGCATTTTTTTAATAAAAGTATTCATGGCTTTTTGGCCGCCGATATAAACTGGTTGTTTTAAAAAGTGCTTGTCCTTAGTGGAGCGTTTCGACATATCTATAAAAATACTTATATCTCCGAGATTAAGCGATTACCTTTGTATAGTTTTGTGTCATTTAGATTTAATCTAAAGGTTAAAATATCATCGGAATCGATATATAAGTATGCGTGCATTAGTCATTTCAGGAGGAGGATCAAAAGGAGCATTTGCGGGTGGTGTGGCACAGTATCTTATCCAGGAAGAAAAAAGAGATTATAAAATATTTATAGGCTGCTCCACAGGTAGCCTTCTTGTCCCGCATTTATCCATTGGAGAAATCGATAAAATTAAAAAAGCCTACACCTCTGTAGGTATGAAAGATATTTATAACATCTCCCCATTTAATATCAAAAAGCAAAAGGATGGAAATATAAAAACTTCCATTAACCACCTCAATATTCTTAGGATGTTTGGAAGAGGGAAAAAGACTTTTGGCGAACATAAAAATCTCAGAAAGACAATAGGCAGCTTTTTTAGCCAAGAGGATTTTGATCTTATAAAATCCAGAGAAAATAAAGTCTTACTTACAGTCTCTAATTTTACGACTAGACAGGTCGAATATAAATATGCAAGAGATTGTACTTACAAAGACTACTGTGACTGGATGTGGGCCTCATGTAGTTTTGTCCCATTTATGAGTATCGTAGAAAAGAATGGTTACGAATATGCAGATGGAGGTTTTGGTAATTACATTCCGGTACAGGAAGCTATCAATAACGGAGCTACAGAAATAGACGTCATCGTACTCACACCTAGGAATAGACAAAGAGCAGAAATAAAATCTCGTAATGCTTTTGATCTGATGTTACATACCATCCAATTTATGAACGACCAGATCTCACATGACGATATCCTCATCGGTCATCTGTTTAGTATCTATGATCCTAACATTAAGGTCAATTTCTTCTTTACTCCTCGTGTGCTTACGGAACATTCTTTTTACTTCGATAGAACGCAAATGACGGAGTGGTGGGACGAGGGGTTAGAATTTGCAGCTGCAAGGTGTAAAGATTTGTTTAGATATTGATTTTGTAAATATTCTGCATTTTTTAAAAATTACGATATTTTATTCTATTTCTTGTTTTTAAAATTCTCTGGTTTTTGGTCTTTTTATTGGTATAAAATCATAATAATCCTCAATATTATGACGCCTAATTATCACAATCAAGCAAATAACAGCTGTTTTTGCAAAATTTACTCAAGTTCCTAAGGGTTTTGTATATCCATCAATGTCTAGTATATAATTCTGTAAAACTTCCCAATGACTCAGAATTATAATTACTAACATCCAAAAAAGAACAGCTATGAAAAATGTACTACTAAGCCTTACTTTCTTTACACTTCTATCCACCCTTAATGTTAGTTATGCTCACAACAACCCTATTCTAGAAGCAGATGTTTTTACCATCGAAGCCATCAATTTTGAAATCAGTCATAATATGGTCAACGACTACGGAATGGAAATTACTTTTAATGAAGGAAGTGGAAATCTAGAAATTTCGCTAAATGAGGAAGTTTCATTTTTAAAAATCACAAATGCCAAGGAATCCTTAGAATTCCAATTGCCTATATTTTCTAAATCAGTTATTTTAGATCTGGATGATTTTGATTTAGGTGATTATAAAATGCATATTTTACTAAAGAACGAGGCTGTTCTTCCCGCAAAATTTAGCAAATAAGTTTTAAAAAAATCGTAATTACCTTTTTTAATACTGGGTTTATTTAACCGTAGTATATACAAAATCCCGAGATCAAATAGATGCTCGGGATTTTTATTTTTGACAATTGAATAACTAACCAACTGTGATATTATTCTAAGATAATTAAGTTAAACTAGTTAGGTCTAATTTAACTCGCCGTTTGATTCTGCATACCACACTCCTATTCCTACTATTATAAAAACTACTGGTATTATTGCTAATGTCGTCATGATTACTTTTTTATTTAGATTTAAAAACTCTAGTAAAGTCACAGGTTACACCAGAGTATTTTCGATAATTTAATTGTTTTCTAAGCTTATTCTTTTTAAAATTCAAATTCTATCGTATCACCAGGCTGAATTCCATCCTCACCTGGAGGTTTTTTTTTGCCTTTAGTTTTACTTGATGTAGTTTTTTTAGTGGGAGATTTCTTAGCAGCCGGTTTCTTAGCAGTTGTTTTTTTTGCCGTTGGGCTCTTAGCAGGAGACTTAGTACTGGCTACTTTACTCTTAGCGGTAGTCTTATCTTTTGCCACTGGTTTTTCTATATCTTGAGCCTTATCAGCTTCCCCTAAAGGTAATTCTCCAGAAGAAGTCGACTGAGCATCTTCTATAAGTGGAGTGACTTTGAGTATTTTAAACTCACCTAATTTATTACCGAGAGCTTTCCATCCTTTTACGTCTATAAAAGACTGGAATTCCATTTTCTTATCATACTTAGTTCCACCAGACTTATAAGAGTACATGACTTTAGGATCGGAGAGACTAGATGCATAATACAGTTTAGATCCTTTTGCATCAGTTATAAAACTAAATTTCTCATCTTGGGTTGAGGTTTCGATCTTAAATCGTTTGACCATCGTCCATCCCTTCTCTCCCTCGTAGTAGAGTGCTGATATAACAGAGTCTTCTGATAATCTAGCTACCTCCATTATCTGAGCCGGATCATATTTTTTATTGAAGTCTAAATCATTTATCTCATACTCTCCATTTTTATAAAGCGCTATTAATTTATTTCCTGTATCAAACTCTCCTAAGAAAACACCTCTCTCCTCTTTATTTAGGCGACCGTTATCCATGTCGATCCATGCTTTTATAGCTCCTAATGATGAAGATCCAACTTCTAACTGAGTGATTTTTTTTATTGGATATTTAGTTACGATATTTCCTCCTGCTCCTCGTCCTTTAATATCTAAAAAGTCAAAATCAAATTCGAATACTTTTTTATGAGCTCCACATCCTGGTGTCAACTGTATCTGTACTTTTTCTGATTCTCCATTGGCATTAGCCGTAAAGTATAAAACTTTAGATCCTTTATTACCCTTAGTTAATGGATACTCTTTATCCCTAGTTATGGCTGTTACATTAAATCGTTTAGCCATAGCCCTACCGGTTTTGCCATCTACATAAATCATATTATAGGTCGTCCGATCATCTCCCTTTTTCCAGACTGCTGCATGGATCATATTTTTACCTATAAATGTTTTATCCGAGATACGGACTACTCTCATATTACCCTCCTTAGTAAATCCGATGACGTCACTGATATCAGAACACTCTTGGATAAATTCATCTTTCTTCATCCCAGTACCTACAAAGCCTTCTTTAAAATTGGCGTAAAGTTTTGCATTATTCTGGACTACAGCTTGCACTTTTATCGTCTCGAAATTAGTGAGTACCGTCTTTCTTTCTTTACCGTCGGAATATTTTTCTAATAACCGCTCATAAAAGGCTATCGTATATTCTGTAAGGTGATTTAGATCATACTGCACCTGTTTTAGTTCCTCTTCTATTTTTGCTATAAGTTCGTCTGTTTTAAACTTATTATACTTAGAGATACGTTTAATTTTTATCTCTGTAAGTCTGATCAGATCGTCTTCTGTAATATCTCTCTGAAGGCGTATACGGGTATCATTTTTCTTTACCTTATCAGAAGGAGTAACCACATATTTTTTAAGACCGCCCTCGATAACTTTCAACACTTCCTCAAAAGACTCACACTCTTCTATGTCCCGATATATTCTATTTTCAATAAATATTTTCTCTAGACTAGTGAGATGCCATTTTTCCTCCAGCTCTTTTTTCTTAATCTCTAGTTCCATTCCGAGCAATGTTTTAGTGCGGAATGTGCAGTGCTCGAGGATATCATTTACTGCCATAAAATGAGGCTTATCCTCTATGATCACACAGGCGTTAGGAGAGACAGAAACCTCACAATTAGTAAATGCATAAAGTGCATCTATAGTTACTTGCGGACTGACTCCTGGAGCTAAGTCGATGAGAACTTCCACATCTTTGGCCGTGTTATCGACCATCTTTTTTATTTTGATCTGACCTTTATCATTAGCCTTTATGATACTATCGATTAGATTTCCGGTGGTTACCCCGAATGGTAATTCTCTTATGGCAAGAGTGTTTTTATCAACTTGTTCTATTTTTGCACGTATCTTAACTTTCCCACCTCTTTTTCCTTGGTTATATTCGGATACATCCGCCATTCCTCCAGTCTGAAAATCAGGGTAAATTTTTACTCTTTTACCTTGTAATATTTTTATCGATGCTTTTATCAGCTCTATAAAGTTATGTGGTAAAATCTTAGTGGACAGTCCGACCGCAATCCCTTCTACACCCTGTGCTAAGACGAGTGGAAATTTAACGGGTAGTGTTATGGGCTCTTTATTACGACCATCATAAGACAGTTGCCACTCAGTAGTCTGTGGATTAAAAACGACATCTTTTGCAAACTTTGTAAGACGTGCTTCTATATATCGAGCGGCTGCCGCCGAATCACCTGTGCGTACATCGCCCCAGTTTCCTTGTGGATCGATGAGAAAATCTTTTTGACCTAATTTTACTAAAGCCTGTCCGATGGCAGCATCTCCATGTGGATGATATTGCATCGCATGTCCTATAACGTTTGCCACTTTATGAAAACGTCCATCTTCTTTATCTTTTAAACTCTGGAGGATACGACGTTGCACTGGTTTGAGACCGTCATCTATGGCAGGTATAGCTCTTTCTAAAATTACATAAGAGGCATAATCTAGAAAGTATTCTCTATACATACCATTAAGCGTCAGTAGAGCCTCTTCTCCCTGAACCTCCGTATCTGCATCCGGCCTAAATCCCTTTTTTGCCATGTATAAAATATCTTAATTGATCAATCAACAAAAATACATATTATTATTTATAATATATGAATTAGTCCACTGGTAAAATAGTAATGAAAATATAATCGATATAGATACTTCCTTTTGCTATAACAACCTAGAACCAGCCATTTTTTATGCTTTTATAATCCTACCAAATAGAAATGCACAGACAATCAGGCCGCTTTATTATTAACTCTTAACCACAAACCGGTTTCCTTTCTTTATGTTTATTATCTAGAACATGAAAGAAAATAAAGAAATACAATCTGATATACTCATCATAGGAGCTGGACTCACAGGTCTAATGCTAGCCTATCTACTAAGAGACACCTCTTTAAACATAAATATCGTAGAAGCACGTGATCGATTAGGAGGAAGAATACATACGGTACATAGTGCAAATCAAACTCCTGTAGATATGGGAGCGACCTGGCTCGGTACAAAGCATCAATCCCTGATACAGTTATTGGAAGAATTGAAAATTCCAGTTACGCCTCAGTATTATGGAGGAGCTGCTATATACGAACCCATTTCTACCAGCCCATGGAAACTAGTTAACTGGAGTGGAGAAATGGAGCCCACTTACAGGATGATAGATGGAAGTTCTACTTTAATACATAAACTTGCTGGTTTTTTAAATCCTAAAAAAGTCCACTTATCGCAAGTCATAAAAAATATCGAGGTGACCGACAACGGTATTATCGCTAGATCTGATGATACAATTTATAAGTCAAAAAAAATAGTGTCGACACTTCCTCCTTATCTTTTTAGCAATTCAATCACTCTAAGCTTACCCTTACCCAATGCTTTAAAATCGAATTGCGATATGGCACATACATGGATGGGAGAATCTATCAAAGTATGTCTTGTTTATAAAGAAGCATTTTGGAAAAAGGAAAATTCCAGTGGTACTATCGTAAGTAACGTAGGTCCGATCCCTGAAATGTATGATCACTCTAGTGTAGATGGAAAACGATTTGCTCTTATGGGATTTATGGACGGATCGTACTACTCGTTGAAGAGAGAGGAACGGCTGGATAAAATAGTTGCTCAGCTTACTAAATACTATGGAGACCAGGTAAAAGAATACCTACGTTACGAGGAAACGGTATGGCGTAAGGAGCCGTTTACTTTTACAGATTATCACACTCATATCCTCCCACACCAAAACAACGGACTGGCTATTTTTAGAGAGCCCATTTTTGAAAACAAACTCATCCTAGCCGGATCAGAGACTGCTGATCAGTTTCCTGGCTACATGGATGGTGCAGTTCGTAGCGCTAGATTTGTTTATCATTTACTAAGTCAAACACAAGTATAATGACTAATAGAAAAATAGATCATCTCGTATACTGTGTTCCAGATTTAGATGAGGCTGTGACTCGATTTAATGATTTGCTCGGAGTAACTCCATCCATAGGTGGAAGGCATTTATTAAAAGGAACAAAAAATGCATTGATCAATTTAGGTAATCAATGCTATCTAGAATTACTGGCTATAGATCATTTAAACAAAAATATAACTAGTAATAGATGGATGGGAATCGATTATATCAAAGAACCTAAAATTACTCGATGGGCAATACAATCAGAAGATCTAATCGCAGATCAAAAAATCCTAAAAAAATATAATTCAGAAATGGGTTCTATAGAAGAAGGACAAAGAATAACAAAAGACAATAAAACTTTAAAATGGAAAATGACTATTCCCCTAAATAAACCCGCAGTAGAACTTATCCCATTTTTGCTATCCTGGAAAAACAGTAGTCATCATCCTACAGATAAACTAGAAGCAAAATGTAGTTTGAAATCTATCTCTTTTTACGGCAACCAATCATTAAATGAATGCTTTAAAGACTTATCCATAGCTCATAAAATCATCCCTAGGGAACATTCTAAAATTACAGCCACGATTAGTGGACCTAAGGGTGCAATCAGCATTTAGATTAAGCTTCTAAAATTATTTTACATTAATCTAAGGAATAACATCATGAATGGATACAAAAACTTATTCAACACAAACGTTACTCACAAGACTTATCCTTACTTTATAAAACAAAATCCGCTTCCAAAATTAAAATTACCACTACTATTGGAGTTCCTAATGGAATGATATATCCTAACACTCAGATATGAAAACCCAAATGATTTATTTTCTTTTTATCCTTTCTATAGTAATGATCATTATCGTGTCTTGTAAATCTACGAGTAAGATAAACCCTCATTTTTCCAAAGCGGATCTTTTAGTACAACATGCAATATCTACTCATGGTGGTAAAAAATATGATACCGCTCATTACCAATTTATTTTTAGAGACAAAATCTACACATTTAAAAATAATCACGATCAATATGAGTATACGGTGATCAGTAAAAAAGAGGGTCGTAATATCAAAACTGTACTAAACAACGACGGTCTTTATCAAACTGGAAAGCCCAATCCCTTAACACCAAAACAAAAAAAAGGAACTGCCTCTACTCTTAACTCAGTGATATACTTCGCCACTTTACCACATAAGTTAAATGATCCTGCCGTTATCAAAAATTACATTGGGTCCACCCAGATAAAAAATAAAACTTATGCGATCGTAGAAATTAGTTTTACTAAAGAAGGAGGAGGATCTGATCATGATGATATCTTTTACTACTGGATAAACAAAGAAACATTTACCATCGATTATCTTGCCTATAACTACCAGGTAAATAATGGCGGCGTAAGATTCCGTTCTGCTTATAATAGGAGAAATGTAGGAGGCATACTATTCCAAGACTATGTAAACTATAAAGCCGAGGTAGATACTCCCTTAAAAGATTTACCTCTGTTATGGGAACAAGACAAGCTCAAAGAATTATCAAGAATCGAGACTCAGCAAGTAACACAAGTTAAGCATCAAAACAGATAGATCAGGTAATAATTTTAAATCTAAATTATCAATTAGGATAATACCTCAGTTCGTTACAATTAGTTTTGACTAAATATTTTTGAGCCATTTCTTGGATATCTTCTTTAGTTATGGCGTTGTAAATTTCTACTTGTTTATTGATGAGATCTAAATGTCCGATGTGCTCGTAATAGGCAAGGTTCATCGCTTTGTTTAAAATATTTACATCCGCAAAAGCAATACTACTCTCGTTTTTATTTTTTAATTTCTGTAATTCCTCATCTGTAATTCCATTCTGCTTAACCTCTTCTAGTTCTTTCCACACTTCCTCTAAACCTTGTTCTAAAGTATAATCTGGCATCGGTTTTCCCTCAACTATGATTAAGCCCGGGTCGACAGTTCCTGTGATATATGCATCTATACTAGAAAAAATTTGCCGCTGTTTACAAAGCCTCTGATAAAACCGAGAAGATCTACCGTTAGAAAAAATATCCGATAATAAATCGCATGCTACATAGTCTTTATGATTACGACCACACATATGGAATCCCATGTAAAATGCATTTACTGGAATATTTCCTGACACTTCTGATTTTCTAAAAGCTCGTTGCTCTTGTTCGGTCTTGATAGGTTGTCTTATTACTTGCCCTCTTTCTATATCTCCAAACCATTTCTGAGTTAGTGATTTGGCTTTCGCCAATGATATATTTCCCGACAATACAAGGATGGCATTATTAGGTCTATAAAAGTTATAGAAAAAAGATTTTACGTCTTCTAAATTTGCTTTCTCGACATGAGCCGGAACTTTACCTATCGTAGGCCATTGATAACTGTGATGCGTATATGCAAGTTTGCTCAAATGATGCCATACATCTCCATAAGGTCGATTTAAACAGGTTTCTTTAAACTCCTCAACTACTACCTTTTTCTGTACGTCTAATGACTCTTGGGAAAAATTTAGCTTATTCATCCGATCAGATTCTAACCAGAATATAGTTTCTATATTTTCTGCTGGAACGACATCGTAATAGTTAGTGATATCACTATTAGTAAATGCATTGTTTTCTCCGCCGGCCATCTGTATGGGATCATCAAAATCAGGTACATTCTCTGACCCTCCAAACATCAAATGCTCAAACAAATGAGCAAATCCCGTTTTATCAGGGTGCTCATCTTTACTCCCGACTTCATATAAAATATTAAGCGCTACTAGCGGCGAACTAACATCCTCATGAACAATCACCCTCAAACCGTTCTCTAACTCAAATCGATCATACTTTATCATGCATTAAAGATATGAACATTGTAAATTGGGCTTTAATTATATTTACATTTTATAACATAACCTTTAAAATAAAAAACCTTGCCTAAAAAACATATTGAACTAACTGATGCTCAGTATAAAACACTAATAAAACTGGCTTTTTTAGGAGAGTGGGTTCTTAATGCTCATAATGTAGAATCTAAATACCCAAAAGAGCAACAGGTCCTTAACCATCTCTTATCAAAATTTAAAACCTTCAACGCTGAGGAATTAGTACATGAAGTTGATGAAGACGAGGATTACGAAGTTGAAGATGAGGTAGTTATGGGTTACTTGGAACAGTTAATAGAATTTAGAGAAGATACTTTCTGGGAACTACTCGTCAATAAACTCGTAGGTCGAGATCTCATAGAGATACTACTAGCCAAGGATCCAGAAGCTCTCAAAAACTTTAGTGAAGAAGAAAGAGAAGCAATGATTTACAAATTAGAGAAATTTTACAAAAAAGAATTTGACACTGCAGGGCTAGAAACTTTACGAGTGGTAAATGAGGATAATGTAGATCCAAGATTAAACTAATCTAGTACTCTAAATCTAAATTCCATTCCTGGTCTTAATTGATTAAATCGATCTAGTTCTTTTTTGGGAATAAATCCTACCCTCGGATAACCACCCGTGGTCTGCCCGTCCTGTAAGACGACGATGAGTTTTCCACTCGGTGTGCACTGTATCATACCTGGGAATAAAAACTTAGAGGAAAATGTTTCTTGCAATTGTGTTTCCAGAACCGGACCATTTAATATTGCTCCCATACGATCAGACCGTCTACTAATACTGTATGAGGAGGATAATAATTTTGGCTTTTTTAGAAGGGTAAACTCCGGACCTTTAGTAAGAGAGATCGTACCTATCGAAATATAGTCTGGAATCTGGGGCCAGAACACAACGGGTGTATTATGGACATTCCCTAAAGACTCTATCTGAATACGATCTGAAATTTTCAGAATTCTTCCAGCGACATTAGCATTTTGACCGATGCAAAGGGTGGACTTAGATCCATAAATTTTAGGAATCTTCCAAGTCCCTTTGACGGCCAAGTATGTCCTCATTCCATTTACGGCATTCTTAAATTTTAAAACGGTTCCTTTTGTAATTATCAGAGTCTGATATCTTTTACAAGGAATATCAGCAATAGAGGCTTGCATGTCTGCACCCGTTATCGCAATAATACAATCCCGATCAAAACTAAAAGTCCCTCCTACAACATTCATTTCTATTAGCGCATTATCTTTTTTATTACCTACTAATAAATTTGCTATATGAGCCGCTGACCTATCCATATAACCAGAGCTAGGAATTCCATAAAAGGCATAACCTTCCCTACCGCCATCTTGTACAGTTGTAAATAAACCTGATTTTATGAGCTCGACGTTAAGCATTATAAGATCTGATATTTAATTTTTTAGCGGTGATTTTTTTAAATACTTTCTCACTAATAGGTTCTATTTTTAATTTATCACTGATATTAAAAGGTAAGGGTTGCGAACCCTTTAGATTAAGTAATTCAATAGGAATCTGACCTAATATGTTCCATCCTGATGGACTGGGTAAATTATAAATACCAAGATAAGGACCACCAGTTGCCAATACTCTAGCACGAGGATTATATACAGGATTAGATTTCCGCTCTACTTGCATCTCTGCAGGTAGCCCATCGAGATATACAAACCCAGGTAGAAAACCCATCATCCCTATCGTAAGCTTTCTTTTAGATATTTGAGCAATATAACGTTCTTTGGTATACGACGATTTAGCTTCGATATTATTCCAGTCTGGGCTATCATAAAACCATACTGGAATTTTCCATTCTGATATTTCTGGTCGATCAAAATGCAATTTATCGAGTTCTTTGATCGCTTTTTTATATCGCTTAGTACTGATAAAAATTTCCTCAGAGGTAGCGATTACATCACGAACATGCTTTAGTGATTTACGTTGTAATTCACGTTGTATCTGCTGAGCCATTTCAGCAGGATTTATAATCTTATCGATGGGCGTCAAAACAAATCCCTGCTCGACGAGAGGAGTAATCCAGAAATTTTGACCATCTAAACTAAGTGATTTCAAAGCCTTTGGTTTTTATAAAATCATGAATTTTAGGAATCCATTGTATTGCATAAGGCGTATCCGTATGTAAGCAAATGGTCTCATGAGATAAGTCATAAATATCTGACAACTCAGTACTTACTTTTTGCTGAAGCAATAACTCTAATTGTGATAATACTTGCTCAATTTTATTATAAACCGCTCCAGAAATCTCTCTACTTGCAAGTGTCCCTTCTTTGGTATATCGTCTATCCATAAAAGACTCTGGAACTACTGTAAACATTTGATCACTTACCCTATCCGTTACCTGACTATGAGCCAGAGAATAAATTTTGAGATTTTGATCTACCATCGCTATAGATTCTAAAAAAATATCTGCTACTTCTGATCGATGATATAGATCATTATATAGAGCCCCATGAGGCTTTACATGATGTAATACCCCACCCTCGTTTTCTACAATTCTTTTTATATAAATCACCTGATCCGCAATAGTGCCTCTTAAATCCATAGGATCCATATCCATAGACTTACGTCCAAAATTAAGGCGATCAGGATAAGATGGATGAGCACCGATCTTTAGACCATGAGCTATGGCTGCTCTTACCGTTTTTAGAATTTTAGCAGGTTGTCCAGCGTGATCCCCGCAGCAGATATTACAAGATGAGATATAAGGCATAAAGGCAATATCATCCACAGCGTCTAACTCTGCCATGTCACAATTTATATCTATTGTTTTTCCAATCACCAGTTTAATCTTTTATCTCCTTAATTTATGATTTAAAAAAAGCTAAGCATTGTTTTACCCGAAAGTAGTAAGGTTACAATTACTACTAACGCTCCTAAAATATTCTGAATATTAGAATTTACATATCCGTATAACAGTTCTTTTTTATTGACTAAGTATAATAAGTAAGTCGCAATGATCGGTAGTAATAATCCATTCATCACCTGAGCAAATTGGATGATTATTATCGGCTTAAAACCTAATAAGGAAAAAGCAACTCCGATTCCTAAAATGATCATCCATACTGATCTATATTTCCAACCCTTATCATTTTTATCCCAACCAAAAATCTCTCTCGCTACTAGCGCTGCTGCCAAAGGAGCTGTGATTGCAGAACTCAGACCTGCCGCCAGTAGTCCTAAGGCTATCCCATACTTTGCACTATCTCCTAATAGAGGTTGTAACTGTATCGCCAGATCAGCGGCAGAACTGACGTCTGACACCTCTCCACCCGAAGCAGCCGAAACCACTACGATGAGTATAGAAATAATTCCCCCTAATATAATAGCTATTGCATTTTCTATTTTTACCTGATGTAGATCCTCCACCTTTTTATACTTTTTAGAAATCAATGAGGCTTGCAGAAATAAATTATAAGGTACGACCGTTGTTCCTATCAAAGCAATCACTCGCAACCAATCCGTCTCCGCAGAAAAACTAGGAATACAGCCCTTTAAAATCTCCGTTAACGATGGACTTACTAAAAAAGCAGTAACCAAAAAAGATAAACTTATGAGCAATACCAAGCCTACCAAAAATCGCTCAACCCATTTATACTTAGCAAAATAAAGTAGCAGAAAACTCAGTCCTCCTAAGATTACGGGCCATCCTGAAAATTCTCCCGCGATAAGATCCATACCCAAAACGCCTCCTCCTATATTCCCTGCCTCATAAGCGGCATTACCCACTAACACCGCTCCTAATACAAGTATCATCATGACTAACCCTAATATAGATTTAGATCGTTCCTTACGTATCGCAGCTCCTAACCCATCTTGCGTAATAAGTCCTATCCTAGCCGCCATCTCCTGCAGTATGATAGTTGCTATAATCGAAAATAACAATGGCCATATCAGATTGTATCCATATTCTACTCCTGCTATAGTGCAAACAGTAACGGTACCCGGCCCTATAAAAGCTGCAGTTACTAGAGTAGAAGGTCCTAGATATTTCTTAAACATTATTTAGCCGATATGTTTGTAGAATTGCTTTTAGACTGCAGAGCATATAATGCAAAAGAAGCTAACCAATGCTCGCCCATATAATCTCCATCCACTATCTTATTGATGGAATAATTATAATGTTCGTCTGCAATTTTTACAATCTCTGGGTTCCCCTCACTTACAGAATATAAACACCATGCCCTTGAAAAATTAACACCATCTAGATGCACAAGATGTCCATCAGATCGATCTTTTACATCTGCTGGAGTGATATCAATATCCCCTTTTTGTAAGCCTTGTAAAAATTCGTTTTTCCATATTGCAAATTCGTCTTTAGATAGTACACGTCTCATAATGTCTAACTCTTCCAAGCAAGGAGATAAGAAATCATAACCACTCGGTTCCCAGCTAATCGGGCAACCTTTATCCTCAAAATAAAAATCTCTTGCTCTGGATTCTATCATATTTTGCAAATCGGTATCTCCTACGGTTACCGCATAATCATGAGCAAATGTCAATCCAAAAGCAGTATTAGAATGCGTCCCGACTCTGATAGGGAAAACCAACTTTGGGAGGTAGCTCTGGTATTTTTCTGACAGTACTCTATTTAGTGGCTCTAGCGTTTTATACCATTTTTTTGCATCAGGATCATCCCACGTATATAGTTCTGCTGATAATTTTAAAAGCCATGCCCATCCGTATGTCCGTTCGTAATTTTTAGTGTAATCATTTAAGGAAAAATAAGCAATCTCTTGATCTATATTTTCTTTAGTGAGGTTACTATCTATAGCTCTACGTATCTCATTGGCGGAAGCCAAATCAGGAAACTGTTTTAACAAATAAATCAAAGACCAATGCCCATGCACAGCAGAATGCCAGTCAAAACAACCGTAGAATGCCGGATGATGCTCTTGGGGCATCGCTAGATCTGATGAGTCTTGTATTACGATTCCCGACTTATAAGGCAAAGGATTTTGGATACATTTTAAAGGTAGTGTAGCAAGATGAGCGGCCTGATTTTTAGTCAGCTCGACCTCTTGCCACATCTTAGAGTTCTTAGATCCATTAGTCATAGCCATGGACTCATTATCATTTTTGTCACCAGTACCCGTTTCAGTAGTATCTATTCCGACAGTGGATATCACCTCTTCAGATACGTTTAATAAAGCCTTACTTAATAAAAAAAGTATACAGAGGAAAAAGATGAGAATAACAATTTTGATTTTAGAATCCATACTGGTAGTAGATTTATTTATACAAAGTACAAAGACTTTTCTTGTTTTCTACTTTTAATAAATATCCAAAATCATCCTAAAGGGTGAAAATTCTATTTACCCACATGCGTAATCTTGCTTCCATCATTAGCAACTTTAAAAACCTTTACCTATGAAACTAATTTTACAATTATTCTTATTTAGTTTTTTAATCGCAACGACAGTATCCGCTCAGACGGATAACACGTGGACCGGAGATGGAGATGGTATCTCATGGAATGATGCAAACAACTGGGATCTAGATGCAGTTCCTGATGACACGCATCGGGCTATTATAAACATTGCCTCTAATGTCGATATCAGTGGCACACAAGAAGTCGATCAATTGTTTATAAATCATGACAACGCAGAAGTGCAAATCCTGTCGTCAGCAAGCCTTAACATAGATGTAAATCCGAGCTCTGTATTAGAGCTAGATCGTGGCACCTTTAAAAACTATGGCCAACTCAATATCGTGCGATATATATCAGCGTTTAACCAAGTAAATTATTTTACCAATGAATCGTCAGGAACTATCACACTTTCTAATAACGGAAACAACGGAAATGATAATCGTATAGAAATACAAAGGCTAGGTGTATTTACAAATGATGGAATTATGAACCTCGAAGGAACGGATGAAGACTACGATGTAATTTTTAACGATGGTATCTTTACAAATAACGGAGAGCTAAATATCTCAGGAACTTTTAAAAGAGGATTTGCAAATTATATTGTAGGAGAATTTACAAACGAATCAAGTGGTGAATTAAATGCTAGTCGAGATAATGACGGAGGACCTAACGCATCTATTGTATGGAATACCTTTGAAATGGAAAATCATGGAACAATGACAATAGAGCATCCTATTGGACAAGACATGGAAGGTATAGGTCTTTATTTAGAAATCGATGACCCTTTCGAAAATACAGGTATCATTACTATTTCAGGAATGTCTAACTATGGGATATGGTATAATACTAACTGGAATAATACTGGAGAGATACACTTAGGAACAGACAACGGAAATATGATCGGCAACTCCGACAATTTTCCTCGAGAACTAAACAATACCAGTGGATTAATAACAGGCTCAGGAGCCATTAGATGTCATGATGGTCTTGTAGGAGGTACAATAGAAATAGGTAGTTCGCCAGGCCAGGTAACTTTCCGAGTTACCCAAGACCTAACCTCGGTTTACACCCCATTAGAGATCGCAGGAACAGATGGACCAGGAGAAGCAAACGGTCACGATGTGATTTACGGAGAAAGATTTAATTCATTTTTTGATCTAGTAGATATAGATATATCGGATGCTGATTTAGACATCGAATTACTAGGAGGATTTGAGCCAGTTTATGGAGACGAATTTTTGATTCTTTCTACCGATGGTGAGCTCACAGGACAATATGGTATTATAGGTTTTCCTTTTTTATCAGATCCTAATTTATACTGGGAATTAGAATATGACTATGTAGATGATGAGGTTACCCTGGTTGTTAATGCATTTGTAGTTCCAGTGAAACTTACGGACTTTACCGCTGTCGAGAGAGATCAGGAACACCTTTTAGAATGGTCTACAGCATCAGAAATAAATAGCAGCCATTTTGAATTACAAAGTAGCCATGATCATACCCTCTGGAATACTATAGGAACAGTAAGTGCTATGGGCAACTCTAGTCAAACAAAAAAATACTCATTTTCTCATATACCGATAGTAAGCCATACTCATCATTATTATAGACTAAAAATGATCGATCTGGATGGGACATACGAATATTCTGATATTGCATCGATCAGATCGTCTATATCAAAAGAGAAGTTATCCGTGAGCCCTAATCCATTTACAAATCAGATAACACTAAATGAAGCATCGGCTTTTTCTGTGATAGATAGTTATGGAAAAATAGTTTACACCACGCAAAATAATCAATCCCAAATAGATCTATCATTTCTGCCAGCAGGACTATATTATCTTAAATTAAAAGAAAAATCAGGAGACTACGCAACTATAAAATTGATTAAAATCTAATTATAATTTATACCGTAAAGGTTTTTAATCGGAGTCAGTTAGGTTTTTCTAGCTGGCTCTATTTATATAGGAGAGATTAGAATTACACTCGCAAAATGACACTATCCATAAATGTGATTTATTATGGATTTGGCTTGATTCCTAGAGTTTTCTATAAAATACTTAGACGTGTGTAATCCACCTAAAACTGTTCCTGCTAGGTAAATATTTTTCTGATTACTCTCAAAGGTATCAAGATTAAAAACAGGTGTTTTCTTTTCGTCGCTTTGGATATCTATACCGATCTGGCTAAGTAAATCGTAATCAGGCTGATATCCTGTCATTGCTAGTACATAATCATTATCTATTGTTATGTTGCCTTCTGGCGAATGTATAATTACTTCCGATTCTGATATACTTTCTAACGTAGAAGAGAAATACGCTTTAATAGATCCTTCTTGGATGCGATTTTGGATATTGGGTAAGATCCAATATTTAACTTTTTCATATAACTGAGCTTGTCTTACGACCATCGTTACCTCTGCTCCTTTTTGCCAGGTTTCCAAAGCCACATCACATGCAGAATTTGCACCTCCCACGACTACCACTTTTTGGTTTATATAATGATGAGCTTCGTCATAATAGTGTTTTACTTTTGATAAATCCTCTCCTGGAATATTCATCTTATTGGGTTTATCATAAAATCCTGTGCTGACGATTATATATTTACAAGTATACGTTTCCTTATCCGTTGTGATTTTAAATCCTTGGTTTATTTTCTCAACAGACATTACCATTCGCCGAAAGGCAATCTGCAATTTATAATGATCATAAAGTCTGCGATAGTATTCTAATGCTTCCTTACGTGTCGGTTTATCGGTATGTGAGATAAACGGAATCTCTCCAATTTCTAAATTGACGGAAGTCGAAAAAAAAGTCATATTAGATGGAAAGTTAAATAATGAATTTACGAGCACTCCTTTCTCTAGGATCAAGTAATCCATTCCTTTTTTAGTGGCTTCTATAGCACAGTTTATCCCCGTAGACCCTCCACCTATAATAATTAGATCGCGATGTATCATTATCTCACAAAAATAAGAACTGCTCCTAAAGCAGTCATGACCAAAATAAATTTTCTAAATACCTTCTCATTAAACAAGTCTACAATTTTTAACCCAACCCAAAATCCGAGGCCAACCATTACGGCCAACATCGCGTTTATCTTTAGACTTTGCAGTGAAATGGTATCCCAGACAAAAATATGAAATGGGATTTTTACCATATTAGAAATCAGATATAGATAAGCAGCTGTTCCTATAAATTCTACTTTGGGCAGACGGGTAGCTAAGAAAAATATATTAGAAAACGCTCCTGCTAAATTTCCGATCATCGTAGTAAATCCAGCAGACACACCCATCGTTCCGGCAAAAATCCAGGAGTTAGGAAAACTCATATCGGAGTAACGATCTCGCCACCACATGATCACTACACTGATAAGTATTATGGCGGCCATCCATTTTTTAAAAATATCCTCTGATAAATCTTTTCCAAACCATACGGCGATAAAGACACCTAGTATCATAGCTGGCAAAAACTTTATTAGATACTTCCACCTACAGTTTTTTTTATAATAAATAACCGCCATTATATCCCCTAATAAAAGAAGGGGTACGACGATACCTGTCGATGCCTTTGCACCAAATGCCATAGCCATCAGTGTGACCATAAAGACACCCATGCCTTTAAGACCTGCCTTAGAAATACCAATAATAAATGATCCGCAAATAGCGAGTATAATCGTAAGCATCTACAAAGCTACTCACTCAGATGATACATTATGCTCTTAAAAGGTCACCATTATTTTTATCATAACGTGACTGGATTATGGCATTTGTAACTATACCTTCTATAAATCTAAAATCTTGGATTTCCCAATTGATATTTTTCTCTTCTTGTAGAGACCAGGATGGGCACATACCTCCTTTGCAAGATCGAGCACAAGAGTTAAGAGTTAGTATAAAAATACCTGCAACAGCTAAAATCAGAATTACTTTTTTCATGGTTTAAATTTTCGTCTTGAAAAGGTATGGCTGATCGCATAAAATAAAATTTTACTACTAACGTAAACAGGAGCCTGGTTTAGTACATAAGTAGAAAATAATTTAAATATATTTAGTAGAATATTTCAGTACTGTCCATTAAAATATGGACGAAGTGTACTTAACTATGGATTAAATATTTATTGCTGTGTTTTACGACCAGATCTGAATTTAAAACCTACTTACGCTTCAAGACTCTCTCAGTAGCCGCGATTATATCCTTTATTCCTAGGCCGTATTTATCTAGTAACTGAGCTGGTGATCCAGATTCCCCAAAAGAATCATTTACAGCTATATATTCCTGCGGAGTAGGATTATGCATACTCATCAGCTGAGCGACACTATCTCCTAGACCACCGTTACGCTGATGTTCCTCACATGTGACTACACATTTAGTTTTGGTGAGCGATTTTAATATGGCCTCGTCATCTAAAGGTTTTATCGTATGAATATTTATCAGCTCGACTGAGATGCCTTTTGCTTCTAATGTTCTCGTGGCTTCCATGGCATAATAAACCATGTGGCCCGTTGCTAATATGGTTACATCGGAACCTTCTTTCATAGTGATGGCTTTACCGATTTTAAAACTTCCTTCTGGCATAAATATCGGCCATCCTGGTCTTCCAAATCTTAGATAAACTGGACCATGATGATCAGCTATTGCGATAGTCGCTTCTTTAGTCTGATTATAATCACATGGGTTTATAACTGTCATGTGAGGAAGCATTTTCATCAGTCCGATATCCTCTAATATCTGATGAGTAGCTCCATCTTCTCCTAAAGTAAGACCGGCATGCGAAGCACAAATTTTTACATTCTTATCAGAATAAGCAATGGATTGTCTGATCTGGTCGTATACTCTACCCGTCGCAAAATTTGCAAATGTTGTCGCAAATGGAATTTTTCCTGCTGTTGCCAGACCCGCAGACATAGACATCATATTAGCCTCTGCTATTCCAGCTTGGAAAAATCGTTTAGGATTTTCCTCTATAAATTTCTGAATCTTTAATGAGCCGATTAGATCCGCACATAAAGCCACCACTTGATCATTTGATCTTCCTAGTTCGGCCATTCCCGCTCCAAAACCATCTCTTGTTCCTTTCTTTCCTGTAACCTGATAATCGTCAAACATCATTTATATTTTATAGTCTCCTAAAGTTTCTTCTAATTGTCCTAATGCATTTTCTAGTTGCTCATCGTTAGGAGCTACGCCATGCCATTTATGAGTTCCCATCATAAAATCGATCGGAAATCCCATCTCAGTATTCATTATAATGATTACCGGTTTTCCATTTCCAGATTTCTGTTTAGCGGTTTGTAATCCAGCTACAACTTTTTCCATGTCATTACCTTCCATATGTAATACCTCCCATCCGAAAGAGGTCCACTTATCTTCTAGACTACCTAATGACATAACATCGTCTGTGTCTCCATCGATTTGTCGACCATTACTATCTACCGTGACGATGAGATTATCTACTTTGTTATGAGCTGCAAATAATGCGGCTTCCCATATTTGACCTTCCTGTAATTCTCCATCACCTGTTAAAACGTAAATCGTTTTATCATCATTATTGAGCTTTTTTCCTAAAGCCATCCCTATTCCTACAGATAAACCCTGCCCTAATGAACCTGTCGCTACTCTTACTCCTGGAAGCCCTTCGTGAGTGGTAGGGTGCCCTTGTAATCTAGAATTTATTTTACGGAACGTTGCTAACTCATCTACTGGAAAATATCCACTTCTTGCGAGAGCACTATAAAAGACGGGTGAGATGTGTCCATTGGACAAGTAAAACACATCTTCGTTTTTACCGTCCATTTTAAAATCTTTATCGTGCTCCATTACATGGAAATACAAGGCGGTAAAAAAATCAGCACATCCTAATGATCCTCCTGGATGACCACTGCTACAACTATGAACTTGTCTTAAAATATCTCGGCGTATCTGAGAAGCAATTTTCTCAAGCTCGGTTATCGATCGAGGCATGCAATAAATGGGTTGGTTCTGAAATAAAAAGAGGCAATCGTCTATTGATTGCCTCGCTAAAATAATATCTTAAAGATAATAAATCTTAGTTCATAGCATCTGTAAGAGCCTTACCTGCTTTGAACTTTACTAAGTTTTTAGCAGCTATTTTTATAGTCGCTCCTGTTGCAGGATTTCTTCCATCTCTAGCAGCTCTATGTGATTTCTGGAATGTTCCAAATCCAACGAAAGCAGCTTTATCTCCGCTTTTCAATGTTTTTTCAATACCATTAAATACAGCATTTACTGCATCTGAAGCTTGGCTCTTAGTAATGCCAGCAGCATCTGCTACAACATCGATTAATTCTCCTTTATTCATTTTAAAAGTTTTGATTAGCAAATTAAAATCTACACGAAATTATATTAAGATTCATTTAAATACAAACAAAAACATATATTTATTAATTCTATACCTCAATAAAAATGGGGATTCCGAGGTGTTTTAAGGTCAAATCCTAGTACTTTCAAGAGAATAATTAAATGTTTACATTTGTACTATGAAGTGGAAAAAGCATATTTTATTCTTTTTATTGGGCTTAAGCCTATCTCTTTCAACTGTTTCTTCTTGTAAAACGGGAGAAGGTTGTGCCGCAACGGAGCATTACAAAGCTAAAACGAATAAAGATGGCAACTTATCTAAGAAAAAAGGCAGGTCTAATCTTTTTTCTAAAAAACAACGAAAAAGAATGAAAAAAAGGCAAGGCTAATTACTCCTGCAACCTTGGATTTAGCCTTTTTGTGGCATATTGCCCTATATTTCCTAAAGCGGCTATAATTGTAAAAAGTACTAATCCGGGAAATAATGCTAGCCACCAAGCCCCAAAATACTTACGTGCTTCGCTCAACATTCCTCCCCAACTCACTTCCTCCACTGATAATCCAATACCAAAAAACGATAAAGTCGCTTCCATAAGTATAACAGAACCGACCAAAAATATTATGCTTACTAAGACAGGAGGAATAACAACAGGTAATAAATGACGCACTAATATATTCCAGTCAGAGTTACCCATGGCCTTTAATGATTTTATAAAGTCGGTCTCTTTTGTAGCAAGTGTCTCTGCTCTGATATATCTAGAAATTCTCACCCACGTAATCCCACCAATTATCAAAACAATAGACCATACTCCAGTTTTTACAAACACTCCTAAAAATAAAAACAGAATAATAAGTGTAGGAATAGACTTAAAAATTTCTACCCATTTATTTAAGATAGAGTCTAAAGGTATACTTCTAGTTTTAGCATTGGGGTAGAACCTTGATTGTAGCCATTTTACGGACCAGAATAGCAAACTAAAAAGCAAAATCATTACCATTAAGTCTACCCGTCCATGTAAAAAATAAAAACTGTAATAAAGGCCTACTATCGCTAATAATACCACTGTAATTATCTCTAAATAAGATAAGGCCCAGTCCTTATTACCATAAAACCCACCTAATAAGCCTATAGGTATTCCTATGGCTAAAGCCAATAAAACAGAAAACAAGGAGATGATCATAGCAATCCAAGAACCCCTTATCAGTCCCGCTAATACATCTCTACCTAAGCCATCTGTTCCTAACCAATGTCTATAATATAAATGCTTAACCTCTTGTTTTACAAACGGGGATACATACCCACTGTTTGCGTTATCCATGTATCTACTATTATAAGGAATGATAGGCTTTACAGCAAAATCATATTTTTGATCGAGGTGATTGTAGCTGTATCTATTTTTCCAATTTATTATGCCTAGATCATTTGCGATATCCATCACTACGGGAAAACATACGTGACCATCTTTCTTTCCAATAATAGGAACATCATTAGCTATAAACTTCCCAAATATCGCGATCAATAGAAATACCAGCAAGATCCTACAAGACCACTTTATCTCAACAGGAAAAAAACCTTTACGATATGATTTAACAAAATCTCTCATTTAGATTTCCATCTGATTTTAGGATTTACATAGGCGTATAAAAGATCAGCTAGTAGATAACATAGCATCGTAATGAAAGCAATGATCATCACGATCGCCATTACAACATTCCAGTCGGACTGATAAATAGCAGCGATAAGTAATCTACCCATACCTGGAATATTAAATATATTTTCTATGATAATACTGCCAGCCATTGCACCCGGAATAGAACCGATAATTAGAGTGATCATCGGGATCATCGCATTTTTAAAAGCATGTGATCTAGCTCCCTGAGTTATAGATAATCCTTTTGCGTAAGCTGTAATAAGATAATCCATTGAAAGCTGATTCTGCATACTAACTTTTAACTGCGTAGACATATATGCCATAGAGTGCAAGGTCCAACAAATAGCAGGTAAAATTAATTTATTACCATACCTACCTATACCTTCCCAAAACCCAACTCGCTGATAAGTAGGATCTAGACCAATAGACGGAAACCAGTTTGTCCATGAACCATACTGCTCGGTAGTTAAAAAAACCACCGCTAGTGTACACAACCAAAATAATGGAACAGAAAAAAACAAAAAGCTCCATTTTTCTAAAATGGTTTTTAAAAAATTAGATTTTCCTTGTGACAACCAGAAACCAAATGGTATACTTATCATAATTGCAAAAAATAGAGAAAGCAGAAGTAGAAAAAACGTCCATTTTATAGCAACACTTACTTTTGAGGAAACTTGTTTCTGATCGATAATAGATGCTCCCCAGTCTCCTTTTGTAAATGCACAGATCCATTTATGAAATTGATTATCAGTTCCATTCCATTCCCATCTGGGCCATTCTAATCGATGACTATTATGGTAGTCATCGATCACCTTTTCTCTGCTAGATAATGGTATAATATCCCATCTATTACTTGGATAAGATCTAGGAACAATAGCAAAATAAAACGTAGGTTTATTTAATCCGAGTCTCTGCTGTACTTTTCTATATTCTGATATGTAAGTTATGGAAGCAATATCCAGTTCGCCATCAACCAACATCATTTTATCTACCGGATCACCTGGAAGTATAGTCTTTATAAAAAACAAGATTAGTGCAACCATAAACAAAGTAGGTACAAAAGAAAAAAATCGTTTTAGTACATACTCCAGCATCATATAAAAGCTTGCTCTATTGTTCTATAGCTACCTTTTTAGTAGCAAATGTATTTGCAAGATAACCAGGTCGCTTAGGAGTTACCGTTGCTGATATGTTTTTAGAGACTATAATCCGTTCTTTAGGACTATAAAGAAAAATACTAGGCACATCATCATACATCTCTTCTTGTATCTTTTTGTAAATAGCGTCTCTACTTTCTGGGCTCATCGTAATCCTAAGTTCATCGATTAGTGCATCTACAGTTTTGTTAGAATAATTAGCAAGATTACTTGACCCGTTACTATGCCATCTTGCAAAAGGATCATCAGCATTAGCATCTTGTCTTACTGCAGCAGTATTTAATTGATAATTTCCAGATTTTGTATCGTTACGTATTTCTCCATTTGACTTGGTGACCAATTCTATATTTACGCCTACCTTCTTAGCCTCTGACTGTAACATTAGAGAAACTTTTCTACCTAGCTCAGCTTTAGAAACTAGTATTTCTAACTCTAAGTCTGTTTTTTTGCCATCTATGATTTTATCTAAAACTCCATCGCTATCACTATCCATCCATCCCGAATTATTTAATAAGGTTTTAGCCTTATCAAGATTATATCCTAACGGTTTTAATTTATCGTTATAATAGGATTTAGTGGAGTGAAAATGACCTACCTGAGGAGTAGCCATTCCATTCTCAAAATTAGAAATCATTTGGTCTACATCTGACATGTAGGCTAAAGCTTTCCTTACATTGGCATCAGCCAAAATCTTATCTTCATTATTAGTGAGTAGGTAGTAATAAAATATCAACTGTGGGGTATGGAAATTATATTTATTTTCTTCCTCCGATGTATCTTTTAATTTTTCAAAATTTGCACTAGAAACACCCGTGATAACATTTATATCCCCTGATTCTAAAAGCGTCAAAGCTGATAATTCTTCAGGAATAATTTTAAAAACGATCGTCTGCGGTAGCGCTTTTAAAAAGGGATTCTCGCTATTACTAGCCCAGTAATTTTCTTTTCTTTCAAGGGTCAAAAACTGATCTGTTTCCCAGCCAGACAACTTATATGGACCTGCTCCTTCTACTATTTCTCTGGAGTGAACTACACCATTAAAATTCTTTACAAAAGTAGAGTCCAATGCATTACTCTTATCTTTTATTGTACCATCTATGTTCAAAACATCTGTAGCATTATTAGGGTCATAAATATGTTTTGGAAATAAATTTGCCGTTACTAGAGCCTCTACTGCTAGCATATAGGGCTTACTAAAAACGACCTCAAACTTTCTGTTATTATCCGGATCCACTATGACATCGACAAGATCCTCAAAGTAAGGTCTCCAACCACGAGCATCTATCTGTTCATTTTTAATTGCTTTGATTGTAAATAAATAATCCTCTGCTGTTATCGATTTTCCATTATCCCATTTTGCTTCTGGTAGAAATTCTAACGTATACTTTTCTCCACCTTTATGTTGCCCCTCTGTAATGGGTTGTGCGACAGGAATCTCTTTTATGAGTATAGGTCGGAGCTGTAAACTCACTGGATCAAAATCTGCCAAAGGAACTATAATATACTGGTATACCTCTCTAGCTAGTGACGATGGATAGGTCATCGGATTTAGCTTTGCAGGATCTCGCTTAAGTCGGATACTGAGCTCCGCACTACGATCGTCAGAACTACTCGTCTGGGGATCAGTACGACAAGAGAAAAGCAATGATAGTACGACAAAAAAGAAAAAACTTTTACAAATTACCTTCATCCTTTAACTAATATATAGTCCATTAAAAAATTGAATTTAAAAGCTGTGCCATTCAATATGTACTTTATACTTTTC
The DNA here is from genome assembly GCA_938015805.1 of uncultured Saprospiraceae bacterium. Classification (GTDB taxonomy): domain Bacteria; phylum Bacteroidota; class Bacteroidia; order Chitinophagales; family Saprospiraceae; genus JAHDHU01. The sequence continues at coordinate 29,634 of CALLXF010000006.1, forward strand.
ATTATAAAGGGGTTATTTCATTGGGTTTAACCCAATGGATTTACGCCTCCAAAATGAGTAATTAAAAAAAACATAGTATAATCAGTCCTTTATAATATTAGATACTAAGACCCTCTACATGATTTTTTTAATACTTTGTATAAATCCAGTCCAAGATAAAAACAAATCAGCATATTAAACTATTTAGATTGTATGTCAAAAGAGAAAGTTCTAATTGCAGGCGGTTCTGGACTAGTAGGACAGTTCCTTGCCGATGATTTACATCAGAAAGGTTATGCCGTTTCTATACTTAGTCGGAGTGCTAAATCCCATCCCAAGTTTACATACTATAAATGGGACGTGGTGGCCGGAATTATCGATGATGAAGCTCTCAAAGTAGACCATATCATAAATCTTACTGGTGCAGGAATAGCAGACAAACGATGGACTGATAAACGTAAAAAGGAGATTATAGACAGCCGAGTCGACAGCACGATGCTGATAAAAAAAGAATTACATAAAAACGGACTTCATCTTAAAACCTATACATCAGCCTCTGCTATAGGGATCTATGGAGATCGTGGAGAAGAAAAATTATCAGAATCTGCAGTTATTAATCAAGATTCTTTTATGGTCCAATGCTGTAAAAAATGGGAGGCGGCAGCCCAGACACTAAATATTCACTGTGATCGTTTATCTATAATCCGTATAGGAATAGTTATCTCTTCCAATGGAGGTGCTCTGCAAAAATTTATATTACCGATAAAACTAGGACAAGCTAATTATTTTGGAGACGGGCAACACTATTATTCGTGGATACACATAGAGGATCTTAGCGAGTTATTTTACAAGTGTATCTGTGATATAAACTATAGCGGAATAATCAATGGCGTGGCACCGAGTCCTCTTACAAACAAGGCATTTATGATCGAATGTAAAAAAGCAATCGCATCATACGCATTAGTATACCCTGTCCCCAAATGGGTTATGAAAATCGCACTAGGAGAAATGTCAGCTGTGATTCTTAATAGCAATCGAGTAATGCCTGATCAATTAGAAAAGCTAAACTTTAGTTATAAACATCCGGATTTAGAAAAAGCAGTAGATGATGTTATTAAAAGAGAGATATAGGTTATTTATCTTTTAAATACTTCTATATTTTTTTTCTTAACGATCAGATCAGTAAAATTACCATTAAACTTAGTTGCTCTTACCATATGGTTATCGATCCAATGATAATTGCCTCCTCTAGGTTTCCCCATGAGTAATCCATGATATTTAAAATTATGTTTATTTAACCAGTTTTCCGTTACTTCTCTGTGCTCCTCTGTACGTGAAGTAAAAAAAGTAATTATATGACCCTGATCATACCATTTATTTAAAATTTCTAAGGCATCAGGGAATGGCTCACATGTGACCATACGCTCAGGTTCCTCATTAGGAACATCATCTGTAATAGTTCCATCTATATCGATTAGGTAATTCTTTACATCCTCCGGTAATATGGGACTCGCTGTATTACCGTTTTGATCTCTGATTTCTTTAAGATTACTCATCTGCTCTTATTACTTAGAAAAATCTATAAAATTACTAGGATCTACAGAATTACCATTATACCATAACTCAAAATGCAAGTGAGGCCCACTAGTTAGTCTTCCAGTATTTCCAATTATCGCAATAGATTCTCCTTGTTTTATTCGATCTCCAGTCTCCTTTAGCAATCGATCATTATGCTTATAAACAGAGATAATATTATCTGCATGCTGGACAGTAATAGAATGACCCGTTTCTATATTCCAGTCAGATGACACTACTATACCGTCTAATATACTGGTAATAGGAGATCCTTCTGGGGCTATGATATCTACACCTATGTGATCAGGTACGCTTAAATAACCCGAACTGATGGCCCCTTTTAAAGGTGCATTGAAATATACATGACTCAGGATATTACTCGATAAGTTAGTCATAGTGGATCCACCCGCTCCGTCTCTTCCTTCCGATATTGCAGTTTGCGTACCAGTCATATCTAAAGTATCAGGATGGATGTTTTTAGGAATCTCACCTCCACTGACCATTTCTTTTAAGCCATCGATGTATACATTTTGGGTTTCTATAATACCCTCCAGGTCTTCTACCTCATTTTTTAGATTGAGAAATTCCATACTATTATTGACATTACCGTATCCTGGCACCCACCTTTTAACTGGAGTAAAAATAATAAGAGAGGTAATAATGGCAGCAGTAAGTAAAAAAGCAGAACAAATAGTGATGTACACACTTAAGAGACTAAGATTAAAAGAACGCACCTCACTGAGCGTTTCTTCATCTAAAACCACCATTCTGTACTGATCTTTTAGTTTATCCATAAAAGATCGGCTTTTTTTTACCTCCTCAGACATTAGCTAAGTATGAAAAAATTAAAATAAATTTGCACTAAAATAGTTATATAAGTTGTTAGAAACCCCTTTTAATAACTAGATATCAGTTTTTATCCACAAAGCAGTTTCTCAATTTACTTACAGTAAAATAAATAAGTGAAGAACTTTAAAATATTATGCCTCTTCTTGCTATCATTTATAGTGATAACTGGATGTGTTACTAAAAAGAAAAAAGGAGATCAAGAGGTCGGTGCCGTTAAGAAATTCTACCATAATGTAACCGCTAAATATAACGGTTACTGGAATGCTAACGAACTCATGAAAAAGAATGTCACCGTTCTTAATGAAATGCATCAGCCAGACTATTCAGAAATACTAGAAATATATCCATATACTGATGTAGAAAATCCAGCGGCTGTTGCAGGAGATATGGAAATCGTAATGAAAAAAGTAGCTAAGGTAGCTAGGTTACATGAACCGAGTCACTGGGTAGATGACTGTTACGTAATGCTGGGTCGAGCCCAATTTTTAAAACAAGATTTTGAAACAGCAGAAGAAACTTTTGAATACTTTAATGAAGAGTTTGATCCTAACGATCCTAAAAGTCGATTATACAATGCCAGTAAAAATCGAAAAAAATCAAGCGACGAGAAAAAAGCTGAAAGAGAAAAAGAGAAAAAGCTAAAGGCAGAAAACATAAAAAAGGCTAAAAGAGAAAGAGAAGAGACAAAAGAAGATCGAGCTGAAGCCAAAGAAGAAAAAAGAAAAAAAACGGAGAAGTACAAAAAAGAAATCAAAGATCTAAAAGAAGACCTACGTAACGCAACGAAAAAAAGAAAAGACAACGAAAAAAAGGCACGTGATAAGGCAAGAAAAAATAAAAAAAGAGTAAAAAAAGATCCTAAAGCTGATCCAAGAAGCAAAAAAGAAATCGAACTAGAAACTAAACTAGCTGCTGTAGAAGCTGAGTACACACGATTTAAAACTCCAAAAGAAGAAAAGACAGAGACTCCTAAAGAAGGAGAAGAAGACATAGCCGCTGAGGAGGAGGAGGATGTAGCGGAAGACAAACCAAAAGAAAAAAAGAAAATCAGCGATAGTGGTGGTTTATTTAAACATAAGCCCGCATTCCATGAAGGTGTATACTGGCTCGCAAGAACTTACATAGAACGAGATAATTATTTTTCTGCAAACTTTTTCTTAGACAAACTGATAAATGAATATCCGACCAGCGATGACATTAGAAAAGAAATTCCAGCAGCTAAAGCCCATTTATTCCTAAGACAAAAGGATTATAATCAAGCGATTCCCCATCTACGTGATGCAATCGATGTCACTGGTGATAAAAAACTGAGAGCCCGATATGCTTACATTCTGGGTCAGGTTTATCAAAAACTGGGTCAGGAAGCTGAGGCAAAAGCAGCTTTTGCGGAGGTAAAAAAATATAAGCCAGATTACTCTATGGAGTTTAATTCTAGACTAAATTTGGCTAAAGCCGAATGGAAATCAGGTCAGATAGGTAGGTCAGCAGTAATCTCTCGTTTAGAGAAAATGCTTAAAGACAAAAAGAATTTTGATTATAAAGATCAGGTGCATTACACTATAGGAGAAATTAAAGAAGCAGATAATGATATTCCTGGAGCAATAGCATCTTATCAGTCTTCTATAAGAGAAAATACTTTTAACAAAGCCCAAAAAGTAGAGTCCTATTACCGAATAGCAACTCTTTACTACGGCGATGAGAAATATCGACCTTCTAAAAATTATTATGACTCGACATTAACGGTCATGCCTAAAGAAGATTTAAGATATTTTGATGTAAAAAAATACGCCACGTCTCTTGTAGAAATTGCCTCGAACATAGAAATAATTGCTTTGCAGGACAGTCTACTCATGCTGAGCAATTTAAGTCCAGACCAACAAAGAAAAATACTAACTCCTATTGCAGAGAAACAGATCGCAGAATCTAAAGAAGAACCCGCTAAAAAAACTTCTTCTCCTAAGAGACAATTAAACAAAGGTTTTGGATCATCCGAAAGTAACTTCTTTGCCTACAATCCTACGATCGTTCTTACAGGTAAAAAGCTATTTGAAAGAAAATGGGGAGAAAGAAATCTAACTGACCACTGGAGACGTTCTAATCGTCCTGGAGTTATAAATGATGGAGACTCGGAAGATGAAGATGAAAACGTTTCCGAAGATTTAACAGAAGAAGCCATAAATGCTCTGCTACGTACGATCCCCATGACTCCAGATCAGAAAAGTAAAGTGCATAACAGAAGGGAAGAAGCATTATTTGCTTTAGGGAAAGCCTACCGTGATAAAATACAGAACTATCCTAAAACAGTAAGCACACTAGAAACACTATTGCAAGACTATCCAAAAACTTCCTATGAAGTGGATGCCATGTTTTACATTTATCTAGCTTATGTCGAACTGGGAAATACCAGTTTAGCGAGTCAGTATAAAAAGAAACTTGGAATAAAATATCCAGATGCTAAATTTACTAAGTCTATTACGGATCCTGATTATGTAGAAAACCTAAATAAAGAAGTTAATAAGAACGAAGTTTTTTACTCAGAAACGTATGATATTTTTAACCAAGGTAACCACTTGGAAGTACTTACTAGAGTCGACGAGGCATACAAAAAGTTGGAGAACACTCATCCGTTACTCCCTAAGTTTGCACTTTTACAAGCCATGTCTATCGGAAGCGTAAATGGTAAAGACGAGTATATTAAATCACTCCAAGGAGTAATTTCTAGATATCCTAACACTAAAGAAGAGACCAGAGCTAAAGAAATACTTAGATTCTTGCGTGGCGACAGCAAAGCTTTTAATAAAAGTCTATATGATGAGGAAGATGATCTATTTACTTTAGATGATGAAAAACTACACTATGTCCTGATCGTTTTATACGATGGCTCAGATGATGTTTTAAAAAATGCAGAAGGTAAAATCAGCCAATACAATAAAAAATATCACAAAAACGAAAAACTCCGTATTTCTGATATTCCACTAAATCAGGATATCGGAACACAGCTGATGCTAGTAAGGAAGTTTAAAAACAAATCCAAAGCCATGGCTTATTATAATGGAGTCCTCGCTAACAGTAAAGACTTTATCGATCCTGATGAGATAGGGTTTGATATTTTTGCAGCTACTCAGAAAAATTATAGAGAAATTGCTAAACGTAAAGAGGTACTGCAGTATCGAGCATTTTTTGAGAAGCATTATCTCATAGAAGGTAAAAAAGGGAAATAATAAATTATCACGATATCCCATCAATAAAAGTGATGGAATAGAAATAAAAAAAGCATCTATCCGAAAGTTGATGCTTTTTTTTGTACCCACTATCAAAGTTGCAGAATCCTAATTCTAAAAAACTACTTACTCTGTTGTACCATAAAGTAAGTCTCAAAAATGGTATAAGCTAAGTAAGAAACAAGAAAAAGTAGAATAAAAAAATTATCAGATGGTGAAGCATAATTAAAATATAATCCTACTACGAGGAAACTGATAAAAATCTTTAGTATCGTATTAAATATAATCAACCTGATATACTGATATTTATCCGCGGAGGCTGCTGCCCTACTACCTAAGAAATACATGAATACCGAAATAGCAATGAAAGTCACTATGCCTATTAGTGAGATGTTCCAGTCCGCCTTATCACCAAGTAGTAAGTTTATGAGGATAAGTAAACCCGCAGTAGCAAAAGTGGTTATAGATAGTCCAATTAAAAATTTAGCTCTGGTCATGTCGATCTTTTTCCAGCTCTAAAAATAATTTATAAAAAAAAGTGATGAGTGCAAATAGCAGAATGCCTACCGTATAGTATTGCTGCCCATTCCCCCATTTACTATCTAGTTTCTGACCGATCCATACACTTAGGAAAAGGAGCACCATAAGTTGCATTCCTAACCCTGAATATTTACCATACTTATTAGAGGGTTTTTGTTTTTTAGGTTTGGACATCTAAAGTGATAACCCTAATTGGCTAGTTTTATAGGTTCTTGCTTAGAATTAATAGACTTCACGGCTCCACCACTGCCCATTTTACAGTTTACATTAAAAACGGCTCCACCATCTACATTTAATTTATCCGTATCGACATCTCCAGTAATGCGAGCAGAGTCTTTTACAATAAGCATATCTTTAACTTTAAGTAACCCATCGAAAGTGCCTTCTATAAGTGCATTTTCACAAATGATTTCTCCTTGTACATTACCCTCAGCACCGATAATTACTTTTCCTTTACAAACTAAATTCCCTGTTAGTTTCCCATCAATACGGATATCGTTATCAGCAGTTATGTTGCCATCTACACTCGTTCCATTTACTAAACTATTTATAGAATTAGGAGATCCAGAAGAATAAGAGTTAGAATTATCGGTGGTTTTCTTAGATCCAAACATGAATATTGAGTTTTAAAAGGTTCTGTATTATCTTCCTTCCAAATTACTAAAATTTCCTTTTCTCAAAGTAAATAAAAGACATAAAAAAAGGGGATTAGAAAATCTAAACCCCTTTCAAATATTTTATTTTTAGTTAGAACCTCGGACAATAGACATTACGTCTTTCCGGACCACATATATCATAACTTAGAGAGAACTCAAAAGCACCGTTAAATGCCGCTGCTTCTCTAAATTTACTCACTGTAGAATCGTAAGAAAACCCAATTCCTAACTGTCCAGAGTTAAATCTAGTAGATAGAATAAGAGCATCAGAATGGATACCTCCAGTATCTTTTGTTCCTAATCTATACCACAACCCTACTTGCCATGATTGATTTTGTGTTCTAGATGTACCTAATGCAAATCTTAAACTGGTACCAAGGTTAACTTGTCTTTGCTGACCCTGGAAAAAAGCTACTACTCCAGGAAGAATACTTGTTTTTCTATTAAGCTCAAACTGTCCACCCGCATGCACAGTAAGTTTAGAATATAAGGAAACCACATCATCGTAAAAAGAAATATTAGCTTGGTTAAGATGAGCCATGGCTAATCCTACATAATAATTGTTCCTTTTATCCATTACATTAAAAAACAATATACCTGCTCCTAAATCTGCAAATAGGAAATCTAAGTTATTATTATCTAAAAAAGGTTCATTTGGATCTGCATTTGCATTAAACCCTCCGTTTCCATCATGCTGAGTCGGCCATCTTAGATCACCGTCACGAACTCTTCTCTGAGTTACACCGGCATCCATACCGACAACTAGATATTTTGCACTTTGACGATATCCACCCATCCGTTTAGAATAAGAGAGTGATAACCTTCCCTGTGTCGTACCAAAATTAGAATCACCTGCATTATCTCCCCATAGAGATCCACCGATTCCAAAATAATCAGTACGTCCCACAGCTACTTTCTGATCATAAGATGCAGAATAAGTATTATATGCCGCTCCACCTAAAGCTGGAGACCACTGGTTACGGTAGTTAACTACCATCCTAGTCTTACAATTTAAAACACCCGTCAGGGCAGGATTTAAATTTAAAGGGGACATATAAAATTGAGAAAAATGTATATCCTGTGCGTTAGCATTACCGCCTAAGGCCAGTAAAACAACAAAAAACAACAAACGAAATCCTTTCTTCATATCTTTTCTTTTTCTAGAATACAACAGTTAATAAATAGAAATTTATAAACGTATTTTATTCGATAGAATATTACCTGTCTAAAAATAGCAATATTCGGTTAAATCTAAACAAATGATAAGCCAAAAGCAATTAATTAACGTAAGTATGTTAGTAATTACATTATGACTTTTTATTATTTGATTTCCATTCTGCCCCAAATTCTTCCACTAACAATACATCATACTTATCAGCAGTTTCAAAGAGCTGTTTAAACAACTCTTTTGCTGTATTAATTTTAAAATATTGGTCGTAAATAAGTAGCGATAAAATAATAGCTTGGTCCTTTACACTAAAGGTAAGACCCTCTAAGTTAAAATTTTGTTGCAATAAAAATGTATAAATAGGTTTAATATCTTTTTTTGGTAATTTACAAAGGAATGCATCTCCTACGATCAGACCTGTTTTCTCATAGTACGATACCTGTATATCTGCACTTCCGTGAATGATCTGCCAGTTACTAGGTCCTTTACGGCTTAGGTTAATATCATAGCCTAGATCCACTAGTAAACTTTCTATACTCTTATTAATACCTACAGGCTCGTAAGTTTCTAAGTCAGCGATCATAGTTATCTCTGAACCACAGATGTTACAGTAACCAGAATCTACAGTATTTTCAAAAACAACATTAGAACAAGAGTTACATCTTACCCCTGCTACTCCTTTACCTTCCTTAAAATCTAAAATTGCCTCGTGCAATGTTTTTACGGGTAAAGAAAACCCAATATTATTTCCGTTGCGGATGATAAACGTATTTACTCCTATAATATCTCCATGGAAATCGATCAGCGGTCCACCACTATTCCCAGGATTTAAAGCAGCGTCATGCTGTAAATACGTTATGTTTTTTTGGACATGTTCTAAACTGGATAGTATTCCCTGAGTAGCCGTAAATTTTAACCCAAATGGGTGACCTACTGCCACCACAGTATCCCCTTCTTGAAAGATCTTTTTTGAACTTAATTTTAGATCACTCATTTTATGAGTAGAGGGTGAAGACAGAAAAGCTAAATCATATTTAGGATCTACGTATAATACAGATACCATCTGCTTTTCCATCGATTTTCCATTAATGACTACATTTTTATTATCACGGACTACATGTTCGTTAGTAATAATTATATCATACTCATATAGATAAAAACCCGTACCCGTGCTATATGGCGTGGCTATCTGGATAACTGCATTTCTATACTGGTCTATAATTTTCTGAATATCCATTAATCTTTGATCTTATTACTTTTTACGGACGGAATATTCTGAATCATTAATAGGTAAGACAAAGAAAAATCTAAAACTGTACTAAATTCTAGTAAGCCAGTATTTAATTGGAGTTTACCATATTCGCTTTTAAACGAATTTACAATAGTATTTATCTCAGAAACTATTTTTGATTTACTAGGCTTATCATTTTTCACAAAAATCTTAGTGTATCCTAACTCTTGAAAAAAGTCTTGTTCCACTACTCTATAATACAGATGCAATAGTGTTTTTATAGGAACCGGAAGAGAATAATTAAACAGGCTATACCCTACTATATAACCCGGAATAGCCTGAGCAATTTTTAAATGCTCATTATTTATGTACCAGTTTATATTAGATATCTCATTTTTACAGAATTCTACAAATTGTTCGTGTCCTGATGGCATCGTAATCCCAAAAGTAGAAACCACCTCATATAGTTCTTCATAAAATAATTCTGACGATCGTGCTTTTACTTTTTTTAGTTTTTTACGTAGTCGATTATTCTTTTTAGCTGGAACTTCGCCATTATTCTGAAAATATTTTCTGTGCATTTTTTCAAAAGCCTCCATCGTAAACCCCTCCGGTTTTAATAGATAATCCATTTTATAAACCGCATCTAATAAGATGTACGATTCCGCTCCAGGATATCTGATCAGATCTAGATGTGATGAATCTATCTGATTAAAAACATCATTTATGGTCGTCTGTAGATAATTATATTTTACCTCTTTTTCTGATAGTTCGATGGTCCGAACGTGACTTTTATTTACAGCAATCAGATTTTCAAATTCTCCTTCTAGAATATCATCTTGTTTATCCGCATTAATAGCTAATTCTTTAAGAGCATAATATAATTTGTATGGGGATGCGTCCAGTGTTTTAGAGTGGAACAACATCGTAATACTATTTTCCTTATCTAAAGCATATCTGCAGTACTTAAGGGTATAATTTAGCTCAAGTAATCGACGCAGTACTCCTATATTTAATGTCTGTGTTCTAGCTATTTTAGCCTCGGCTCTTATAGATTTTAAATCTGCACGACCTTGGATTAATTTTGATCCTTGGTATATGCTAAATCGGATATGGTCAGATGATCTTGTATAATCTAGGTTCTTTAGATCATCGTCCTTTAAATAAAAGAAAAACTGCTCATAGCAATCTAGAAAATTTTCTTTCTCAAAAGATTGCATTGCATCATCCCATGAAGTATATTTTTCTTTTTCCTTGTATGCATCAGTATATCTTCCGAATATTACATTCGGCTCGACCGCATTTTTATCCTTGGAAAAATTAAATATCTTGTTTAGAATATCCATCGAGGTTCCTATGAGGGGTGAAAAATACTATAAAAAAGAATAATCAGCTTTTATAAGCATAAATTATATTATGAAATTCCGAACCATCCTAAAACAAGCATCCTCTCCGATAGATATTAACTATCAGTCTAAAGTCTTATTTATGGGTAGTTGCTTTGCCCAGAATATCGGTAAAGCAATGGGCGATCGTAAATTTATGACCTCCATAAATCCACTCGGGATCAGTTATAACCCTATATCACTGGCAAAAAATATTGCGACCATAACAGAATGTAAATCCCCAGATCCAGAAGAGGTCTATTCTAATGAGAGCATCCATTTCCATTATGATTTCCATGGAATTAATAACGCTTTATCTCGTACATCTTTTGTAGAAAAAATCGATGATAAAATAAAAGCTGGTTATGAATTTGTAAAAACAACAGACATCTTATTTATTAGTCTCGGAACAGCACATGTTTTTAGTCATAAGGATCATGGTGTGGTGAATAACTGCCATAAAATGCCTAATGACTTATTTACTAGAAGGCTTTTAAAAGTAGAAGAAATAGTTTCCGCTTTACAGCGAATAATAACCCAGCTAACTACTGTAAATTATGGCGTAAAAATAGTGTTTACGGTAAGTCCTATACGACATATACGAGATGGTTTAGTAGCAGATCGTAGAAGTAAGTCTATGCTCATAGCTGCATTGACGCAAGTCATAAATGACCAAGACGTTTTTTACTTCCCTTCTTACGAATTGCTTATAGATGATCTAAGGGATTATCGTTTTTACAAAGCTGATATGATCCATCCTAATGATCAAGCAATAGGCTACATCTGGGAATATTTTTCTGAGAGTTATTTTTCTACTGATACCATAGAACTCATCCGCAAAGTGGACAAAATAAATAGCATGCTATCTCATAGGCAGATATCTCATTCTACTGATCAGGCGAGAATATTAAAAGAAAAAATTAAAACAGCTGTTTCACAACTGACTAACCATATCCCAGAGGAAAAATGGCAATTGGAATAAAAAAAGCCTCGGATAATTCCAAGGCTTTTAAATAATAGAGATCACTATAATCAATCCTTATCCCTCTCAGTAAACTCATTTTTTCTGATCGTCCATCTCATATTTTTATCTACTTCTACATTTTTATTTTTGGGGATAAAGATTTTAAATCTTACCTCTTGCCCTCTATACTTATCTCCCTTATCGATTCTATAAAACTCAGGGATATATATGTTGTTCCCTTCTATTCTCTCATCAATGTTTACCTTAGAGGCATACTTGCGAGCATTGGATCTTGTTCTTCCTTGAGAACTGATCTCTTTTTCTATAGTAACGTGAGCACTATCAGATTTATATATAGATGCTCTGATATTATCTCCATATAAGGCATACTTATTTATATATGTCTCTCCTAGTGAGATCATAAACTCATCGTCAGTTTCAAAATCTTCAAAGCTGATTTTGATTAAATCATCATCGATCTTTAGCTGTCGCCTCTCTGTAATCTGAGAATCATTTGCATAACTCGGTAGCTGGAAAGCAAAACAAAAAATAAATAATATTACAGATGCAATCCATGTTCCGATCATGGTATTCTTTATCTTCTTTTTTACTCTATAATCAGAAAATATTCTAACCAGCAAAAAGATTAAAAAGACAATCGGGACAACGACTAATACTAATCCTGTAAACCATGTTATCCCGGTTACTAAAATGTTACTACTAGAAAAATAACCAAGGTGCGGAAGCCCCGTAAAAAAGGCAAATAAAACACCTAATAAAGTAATCCCTATTGTAATAACTAAGATCGCAGCTACAAGATAAATTATGGGCTTAACTATAAACTTTATTAAGTTTAGAATACCCAGTATTATCCCGCCTAAAAAAGAAATCCCTTTGGATAAACCTGAGCGAATCCAAGATGATCCTTCATTGGTTTTTTTTTTGAGTTAAAAGTAGAATTGAGTGTTTCTGATCCTCTATCTACTAAGTCCTCTACCTCGTCTTTTACTGTTTTTGCTATAGTGTCTATATTGATAGGCTCACCTTTCATGGCTAGCTTATCTGCAGAGCTCGTCGCTTCTGGTACGATGATCATAAGGATGATATATGGTATAACAGCGATCCCTCCAGTAAAAATTAAAATCAATGCAAAAATTCTAAGCCATAATGGATCAGATATTCCAAAATAAGCACTCAGCCCAGAACAAACACCTCCGATTACTTTATCATCTGGATCTCTAAATAATCTTCTACCTGTTTTAGATCTTCTGGCTTTCTTAGCCTTTGTTTTTGCACTACTTAAAGGAACTTCCTCATCTATCGCTGCTCCAAAATCGGCAGGTGTTCCCATTATGCTTATAGCGTCATTAAGATTTTTCAAGTTGATTATATCTTGGCCACCTTTATTTTCTGTAAACAACTCTGCCAGTCTTACCTCTATATCATACATGATCTCATCAGCTCCTTCCGAGGTCTGAAAATGAGTATGCAGTGTGTTTAAATAATTTCTGAGATTTGCATAAGCATCCTCGTCGATTGTAAATGGGTAACCGCCTAAATTTATATTTACTATTTTATTCATTGGACCTTAATTTTGTCAGTTGATTCGCCTACAGCGTGATTTAATTCTTTCCATGTGAGCAATAAGCTCTGTAAAAATTCTGAGCCTTGCTCTGTGAGCTGATAATATTTCCTGGGGGGACCTGCATTTGATTCCTGCCAGTTATATTTTAAGAGTTCTGCATTTTTTAATCTATTTAAAAGAGGATATAAAGTCCCTTCGACTACTATTAATTTTGATTCTTTTAGTTTTTTAATAATATCACTTGGATACATTTCCTCTTTAGATATTAATGACAAAACACAGAGTTCCAAAATTCCTTTCCTCATTTGTGCTTTTGTGTTTTCAAGTTTCATATAATGTCTTTTAAGCCTGAATTATACAGTAGTATATTCTACCGTACAACTGATAATTGATTTTCAAGAAGTTGTGTCTTAAACATCTTAATAGTAATCATCAATATCAGAATCTACTTTACGAATCAGTCTTATCTCCAACGTTGATAACACAAATATATATAATTTATATAGTACTATGCAATGCAAAGTACTATATATTTTGAGATTCTATATAAACCATCATTTTCTATCGACTAAAATGACTTATAGGTAAATTATATCGTTTATAGTTTATAATAAACTAAACTAGAGGTGATTGTTAGTTATATATTGACTGCATTGCAAAAAATCATCTCCTACTTAATATTTATAAATTAAATTTTAAACCTTCCATATACAGTTAAAGCCATTTACCGTTATATCACAATATAAATTTCAATACCTTGCAATCATAAAACAGCTAGCTCACTAAAAAAATGAGACCTCTATTATTAAAGTCAAAATATATACTCTCGTTACTCTTAGTTTTAATGATTGGTTCTGATGCTACAGCTCAGGATATCATCCTTTTAAAAAACGGTGAAAAATTAAAAGTATCGATTAAACAGATCGGTAATGAGGTAGTCAATTACTATGAGTATCAAGACTCCTCTATCACTTATACACTTAATAAATCAGCAATCGAATCGATAGAAAAAAATGCAGTAATCCGAGATAACCATGGAAAAGAAAAATTTCTAAATACCCAAATTCATCAAATCAAATTTGATTTCCTCTCATTTTTTAATTTGTCATTAGGTCTAAGTTATGAGCGTATGATGACACCGTACAGCTCTCTACAACCTAATATTGCCTATTATAATAATAATGATAATCATGGTTTTGAGATAGGAACAGATTATCGAATTTACTCTACAAGGAATAGATTTAAAAACAGTGACGGTCTAAATCTTATGGATGGCGGATATACTTTTTTACGATTGCATTATGGTTACCAAAAAAGTAGTTTCTATAATTTTAGACAAGGAAGTTTTACTACGGAGTTTGGAACGAGAAATAGTCATGCACTTATCGGTGGAGTGGGTATAGGAAAGCAATGGCAATATGATAAAGTTACTTTAGATGTAAACATAAGCTATCTCTATTTTATCGGATGGTCAAAAGAAGAATTAGATACCGGAGAGCCTTCTAATGTGCGACTAGTAGAATACAATAAAGGAATATTTAAAGGCCGCAATAATCGAGGTGTAAATATAAATTTCTCTATCGGGTATCAATTTTGAAAACCGATTACATTAAGATCAGAATGATACATTTAGTCCTATCCTCGACGAACTATAATTTACTTTATCAGCATTTATAACTCCTAAGATATTATCAGTTGTTGCGATTAATTGCACCGGACCTACATTTACTATAGCACCTAGTCCAGCTACTGGATTTCCATTGGCGGAAGCCAAAGTTAAATTTACCATGTGTTTACTAAAACGATAACTTCCATTTAAACCAAAAGAAGATACTCCTGAAACATTATATTGATTAAGATGAAAGAATCCACCAATATTTATTTTATCAGAGAAATCATAGTCCACTCCTATTAAAAACTTTTTAAATAACTGGGTGCTGTACTCTTTTTGCTCCTTAGTAAAAGTAAGTACCTGATACAAAGAATCCTCTACTACTATATCCTGGTCATCTTCAAAAAATTCTAATAAATCTATACCTTCAAAATTGGTCTGCTCAGCAGAACTATACATAAAAGTGCTATCAGCATTCCATGTTATACTTCCGATATCTAATGCCGCGATCTGATAAGAAAACTTATCGCCGAGTGTTCCACTAATCCCAAGGTCAAACGCGAATCCCATATTTTTTCCTACCTGGAATAATTTTACTGGATTATAATCCAAAGAAAAATCTCCTAATCCATTGTACTCAAAAGTTCCAGCTGTTAAAATATCTATATCTGTATCTACTGTAAGTTGGTAAATATCAGGATCCGTAAATAAATCTAGTTTACCGTTTTGTATACTTAGATCTTCGATACCTGATAGAAGTTTTACCCTCGCACCGATATTAATATTGCCTAACTGGCGAGCATAACCCAGAGATAGTTCAGTATATGATCGAGTGGCTATATCTAATCCAAGGTTCATCGTTTCGCCGATATACGCAGCATTTCCTATATGATAGAGCTCTATTAAGTCTTTACTATATTGTACGTCACTGATCACTCTCATTCCGTAACCTACACTGAACATTCCTTTTCCTGTCTTCCAATCTACTCCTAATAAAGGAACAGAAAACTCGACTCCTATCCCGTTTTCTTCTCCAAAATCATCTATCACATTTGTAAAATCTAATCTACTTACGCCATTAGATGTTTTTCTAAAATAGTCTCCGATTACTGGTCCGTCTTGAATAAATGTTCCTGCAATACCAGGTAATACTACTGTAAGTCCGGTATCTTGTTTTATGTACGATGGATCTATAGGATTAGACTGTCTTAGGTTTTCCATACCGATCCACTGTAGATCCTGAGCAGATAAGTGGGTAGAAAAAATACTAATCGTAATGAGTATTAAAAATAACGCGTTACTTAATACATACGTCAAAGCACTTTTAATCATTGAGTTTTATTTTTGCTCCCATTCTTAATTCCAATGCGTAGTCTTCATAAATCCACAACGATTCTTCTCCATTATTTAGGCTTTCGAGATCGATAAGAAATACTACTTTACTAGCATCGATTACATTATTAATCTTAGTCTCGTCAAAAGGAATAAAAACCGTTTCTTCTCCAGCAGAAGTGGCTATTCCTGTCATCTCATCTATATCAGCGGCAGGAAGAAAATAACGTTGGTCTCTAAATAAAGAATCTGTTATATTTTGATTTTCGTCTAATAGAAAGCCCTGAACTCTTACATCAAAAGGGAAATCGTTTTCCATAATCAATTTAAATTCCGCACTTTCTAAAGAAGCATACCCTTCAAAATCGATATCAAAAGTATCCGTTAGTTTTAGTTCGTTTGCATATCCAAATAATGGCAACTCGACATTAGTTACGACTTTATAATAACTATCCGAGGTCATAAATCCCGTTATATCTGGATCATCTTCCGGATTAGCGACAGCATCGATATCAAATGCTACACGGCTGACTTTCTCATTAAATATCTCCTGAATATTAGAGTTCTCGTTATTAAAAAAGAAAGTATCTAGTTTTACCTCACCCACCTCTGCGAGTGTAGGATGTTTAAATAGCACTCCATTATCAATAAGATCTCCTGTCATTAAAAAGGTACTACCCGTAATCGTTGTAAACTCTACCGAATTAAATTTAGCTTCTACCGGAAAACCAAAAGCATTTTCCCCATCGATTCTTACTTTAGGATTTTCAAACCAAAGTCCTCCGGACAACCAGTTACTATAGACTCCGACTGTAATCACCTCTCCATCTACTTGCTGTATTTCTTTTCCAAAGAAACCTTCTATATATCCAAAATCTAATCGATCAAAAGTCAGGACAATACGATCTAATTCTATTCTTTCACCAGCTTCATTACGAGCATCATAGTTTACAAAAACCTGATTATTATTTCCTGTAACGTCCCAAGAGTCCACAGACTCTGTCTCTGTGATCAGATTTGTTTCTTCTCCTCCTTCATAATTTAAAACATAATCCCTTGTATAAATAACGCCATCTTTACTCAACTCTGGTATGGTTACTTTTACTGTAACGGTCTCTTGCAGTTTAGTCTGGAAAGACCATCTTATTCCTACATTAGCAAAAATAGCTCTGTCTAATTGGAAATTAGTAGGAAACACTTCTACTGGAAATGGAACAGGAGCTACGGTATCTTGTAAGAACAGTGGAACTGGAAAATCTACAGGAGCAAAAATTTCTCTTGCAAATCTTTGTACAGGTGGAGCTGTATAAAACACAGTAAGTCTCCCTTCTGGATCTACTTTTACTACAGCGTTACCAGAAGTGCTTTCTGCAATCTCTACGATTCTTGCTTTAGTATTTATTAACGGAATGGCATATTCTCCATTTAAAGAAGCATCTACTTCTTTTACCGAGGTTAGATCAGTACAACTGAGTATTGTTAAAACCAGGCATAGATTTATTAAGATGTATGATAAGGATCCGTATTTCATAAATATGCTTATAAGTTCTGTCTAATATGTGACATTTTAAAAATCTAAAACCCCATCAGTTGATCTCTATTTCTTGACCTAAGTCTGGTATTTTAACGTTTGAGAACCCCTTTGTGCCTAGATATTTTTTAAATTTCTTTTGAACATCATATTCTCCATGAACCAGATACATTTCTTTGATCCCCTTTTTAATCGGATTTAGGAAATCGACTATCTCCTTCCGATCAGCATGAGCAGAGAAAGAATGCATCGTTTTTATCTGAGCCTTGATTTTTTTCCACTCTCCAAAAAGCTTAATCTCTTCTGCCCCAGATCTAATTATTCCGCCAGCTGTATTAGGAGCACAGTAGCCCACAATAAGAACAGTCGCTTTAGGATTTTCTAAATTATTAAACAAATGATGTCTTATCCTTCCTGCATTCATCATACCAGACGAGCTGATAATAATACACGGTTTTTTAGTTTGATTTAGAGCTTTGGATTCTTCCACGCTACGAACATAATGCAAGTCATTAAACCCAAAAGGATTATCATCGATAAGTAAATACTCATGTAATGCATCATCAAAACATTCTGGATGAGCTCCGAATACTTGAGTTGCATTTACAGAGAGTGGACTATCTACGTATACTGGAATTTTGGGCAACAGACCCTTAGTCTCTAACTTATCTAGAAGGTATACAATCTCCTGTGTACGACCTACGCTAAAAGCAGGGATCAGCAATTTACCTTGATTTTCGACGCAAGTCTCTTTAATAATTTCTAAAAATTTATCCGTCTGTTCTGGATTAGACTCATGCTCTTTATCTCCATAAGTAGACTCACAGATGAGGTAATCCGTTTTTTCCATAAGCTGCGGATCCTTTAAGATCGGACGATCAGGTCTTCCGATATCTCCAGAAAATCCGACACGGAGTGTCTTTCCGTTTTCTTTTATTTTAAGATTTACACTGGAAGATCCTAAGAGATGTCCCGCATCATTAAATCGTACAGATACTCTATCATTTATATCATGCCATTTATTATAGGAGTAGGTCTGAAAAAGCACCATTGTAGGCACTACATGCTTGCTCCCGTATATCGGTTGTCTAAACGGTTTACGTTTTTTCTTTTTACGTTTTGCTTGCTTTTTATTAAACCACTCTGCTTCTCTCTCTTGGATTTTTGCACTATCTAATAACATAATTGCACATAAACTACGCGTAGCATGTGTAGAGTGTATACATCCATTAAAACCATCTTTTACGAGCTGAGGCACTCGACCAGTATGATCGATATGTGCATGAGATAAAATCAGACAGTCGATCTCCTTAGGATCATAATACCATTTGTTATTACTAATCCAGTCCGCTTTTCCACCACCCTGATATAAGCCACAATCTAATAATATTTTATATCCATCATCTAAGGTTATCAAATGCGAACTACCTGTTACATTCTTTGCTGCTCCACAAAATTTAATCTTCATAAACTTCTACACTATTTATGGGCTAAGATAACGATTAAAAAGAGATCTAAATGATGCTTTACAAATGTAAATTGCCCAAGTCAAAAGACTCGGGCAACACCTATTTTTAAAACTAAACAATTAAGAAGTTGTATATTATTCTAGAATCACTTGCTTAGCAATCCTGTTTTTACCATCCAGCTTTATTGATACCGTATATACACCTGGTTTATAATCTTGTATATCTAACTGCATTGCACCACTTTCTATTGTATCGATAACCTTAGTCATCACTCTCTTGCCCTGCATTGTAAATACATCTATCATTGCCGACTGACCTGCATATTCTTTTAAATCTAAATTTACAATCCCTCTGGACGGGTTAGGATATACCTGTACCGTGGCTGCATCTACATCAAAATCAGATCTCTTTTCTACTATTTCTTTTTCTAATACTGCTCTTTTTGCTAGCTCCTCTTTACTAAGTCTGTGGACTACACCTTTAATGGTCAGGTAGGTGTTCTTAGGTTCTGTATTTGCAGTGATGGTTACTCTTTTTGATTGGTTAGCACCTCCTTCTTTACCCTTGCCTTTAGAGTTAAATTGTACAAGTATCTCTGCAGATTCGCCTGGTAGGATAGGTTCTTTTGGCCATCTCGGTACTGTACATCCGCATGATCCTTTTGCATTAGATATGAGTAATGGCTCTACTCCGTTGTTAGTAAAAGTAAAAACGTTTTGCACGACCTCTCCTTCTTCTAATTCACCCCAGTTAAAAGTCTCAGATTGGAACTCCATAATCGTGTTCGGTGTCTCAGGTTTTACTTTTTCTAATACGGGTTTCTGAGCAAGTGTTATGGTGGTTACAAAGAGAAAAATAAACGATAACAAGTAATGGCTTCTATTCATTTTCTAAGTTTTTATGGTTTTATAAACTGTGTTCTAATTTTCCTTTGACTTACGTCGAATGGATCAGAGATCCTATAAAGAAGTATATCTAATTATAACGTAGAAAGCCAAAATTAATTTCACTATCATAAAGATGAAATTGAATAGCAAAGAGGTGGGTAATGATATAAATAAAAATTATTGAAAGTGAGATGCTCTTTGAAATTAGTAGTTGGATAGCATTTTTAAATCAGAAGAAGGTTACTCAAAATTCTTAATCTACTAATGGTAAGAAACAATATCACTGGAGCTATATCAACTACTACTAGTTTTCTAAAATCTTCACTTCTGTACGACGATTAAACTGGTGATCTAGATCAGTACAAGTCACTCCGTTATAGCAGTGATTACGGATCTGAGTTTCTCCTAGTCCCTGAGTCATGATGCGATCACTGGAGATTCCTTTTACCATAAGATATGATTTCGCAGATTTTGCTCTTTGTTTAGATAGTTTTAGATTGTAATTATCTTCTCCTCTACTATCGGTATGAGCGATCAGTTCTACCTTAAGACTTGGCATAGTAAGCATCGTATTATATAAAGCATCTAACTCCTCTGCTGCACCGCTTTGGATAACCGCACTATTATACTCATAAAAAATATTATCAAAAACGATTTTTGACCCCTTGGTAGTAGGTATGATTATCGACGGCTCTACTTTAGTCTGCTCTTTTATGGTTTGTGGTCTAGTAGAAACCACCGGTTTAGATTTCTTTAGAGGCTCTAAGCCTATAGTCCACTCCTGATCGTTCTCTAGAGGATCATAAAAAAACCTGCTTTCTTTATATTCTGGATCATCCACTACTAATACATACTTAGTATCTGTCTGCACAAAAAACCGTTGAGCACCTTTCTGATCTGTTTTAATACTAAAAGCAGTCGCATTTACATCTCTACAATTTTGGAGTATTACCTCCTGATTATACTCGGCAAGGTCATAGTCCTCTAGGTCTATGGGTATGAGTTTTAGTTCTTTTCCCACCAGGGCTTGTTGGGTAAAATTATCGATAAGCGTTACAGAAAAGGTTAAATTTTCAGGAACAGATATTTTATTTATCGACTGATTAAATTTCATTTCATAAATATCATCCTTACCCTTTCCCGGACGTGAAGAAGAAAACAATAAATGCTGTCCTTCTTTGTCTATGGATAATCCAAAGTCGTCAAAATCTGAATTTATAGGTGTGTCAAGCTTTTTAAGATTTACAAACAACTCTCCTCTAAGCTCGGCCTCATAGATATCTAGATCATCCGATGCTTTTCTACCATCCGTCGCAAAGTATAAAAACTGATCATTATGGAAATATGGAAACCAGTCATTTTTATCTGTATTTATCTCTGGACCTAAATTCTCAGGGCGAGTCCATGAGTCACCAGATTTATACATTACATACAGATCCATTTTACCATATCCTCCTGGCATATCTGAGGCAAAAATCATGACTTTACCATCTTGGCTTACTGCAGGGTGACAAAAATTATGATCACCCGCGGGGAAATCTAATCGCTCTGGAATGGACCATAAACCATCTACATATTTACTAGTAAATATTTTTAGTTTTAGCGAATTATCCTGACTGTACTTTCTTTTGTTATTGGACATATTAGATTTAGTCAGGAACATGGTATTCGCTGCAAAGCAAAAAGGGCCTTCTATATAGTCGGAATTTATAGTCTCAGAAAACAAGATAGGATCACCTCCTTCCTCTATATATAAAACATCAAATTTTTGTTCCCCACGAGTAGGGTTATCTTTTTTACTACTTTTCTCAAACATCACATACGCAATACCGTCATTATATCTTACAGGAGAAAACTCATAATTTTTACTATTAAATGGTAATCGGGAGATTCCATTATTAGCAAGTAGCGCATCCGTGATCTGACTATAAGAAACAAATGACGATCCTAGTAAAAATATAAATATGTAGTAAAACTTATACATTAAAAATATCTCGGGTTTATAATTTCTTCTTTATTTATTCGGGTCGTAAACATATAGTTAGCCATTACTTCTATACTTCCATTAGAATAGTCTCTTATATCAGATAACGTATAATCATATGCAAAACCAAACATAAGCTGAGGACTAAACTGATAGGCTAAGATGAGATCTATAGATTCTAATAAACTCCCCTCATTTCCCCCACTTCTAAAAGTCACGGCTCCAGTATATTTTTCATCATAAGTTACACCCAGATTTAAATCCACGTCATAAGGTGTTGCGATGGCGTATTTATAAAACACCTGCGGTCTAAAGGTCCACTTAGGGCTCAGAACAAAAGCTCCTCCTGTCATAATAAAGGCATGCCTCACCTCTTCAGAAAATCCTACTTGATCATCAAAACTCAAATTTGCCTCTCCTAGTCTCGGTATCGCCGCACCCACATAAAACAGATTAGAGCTATAGTAAACCCCAAAACCAAAATTAAAAATACTCTTAGAAAAATTATCAAAAGATATAGTCGGATCTAAGTCTATACTCTGGGTAGATACAAGACGAGGATCAGTAAAATCTAAATCATAACGTCTGATGGAACCCTGTAGCCCTAAGCTTAATGTGCCAGAACCCAGTTTTATACGATAAGAATAGAGACCCTCTAGTGTAAGTCGCTCATTAAATCCGATTGAATGATTGATCACATTAAAACCAAGACCTAGTCTATCATTCCACATCGGCATGGCAAAACTAATCACTTGTGTTTTAGGAGCTCCACTAAATCCATTCCACTGATCTCTATAAATTACACTTGCGCTAGCCACCTCCTCATTACCTACATAAGCTGGGTTAAAGAGCTGCTTATTAAACATAAACTGCGTGTACAATTGCTCTTGCTGTCCCGAGAGCGAGAGAGCATAAAAATATATTCCTATGAATAATACTATTTTTCTCATCGCTCTAAATGTATAAATCCATTAATCGGTTCCGAGCCATCTCCTTTATCTACAATTACAAAATAAGTACCTACGGGTAAATTACTGCCCTTGTATATTCCGTTCCAACTATTATCATACGGACTTGCGTAATACACCTCATCTCCCCATTGGTTAAAAATCCTAACGTCGTTATTTAAAAAATCACCTCCAGAAAAACATGGGATAATATAAAAGTCATTTATTCCATCCTGATTAGGCGTAAAAATAGTAGGCAATATACATTCCTCCGTCTGTTCTATATTTATAATCAGCTCTGCGACATCACATATCTCCGGACAGTCATCATAACAAATCTCATATACAATTCTTTGCTCACCCGCACTATTCGGATCTGGATTATAAGTTAAAAAACCATTTACTAAATCATAAGACCCTTGCTCTGGATCTTCTATTATTTCTACATTTATAGACCCATCATAAAGATCATTATCTAAAAGATTTATAGCTTCAGCCATATCGATACTTACGTTGATAGAATCGTTAAGAGCATCTATATCTATGTAATTAGTAATCCGTATCGTATCTGTCGTGTAGTCTAGACAAGATCCACTAGAATAAGAAAGTACAATGATGGTTTGGCCACTTTGTATATTCTCTATCATTGCTATTTGCTGGTCAGCATCTGTAATAATCACATCATCTGTCAAACTCATCCAGCTAGGTTCTACGTCTGGCATCCCAAAAACACTGGTCAATGCTAACTGACTCTCATCACAGAGTATATAATTATTTTGCGTGGCTTCTGCCAATATGTTTCCTAACCCATCTACAGATATCATACTTACCTCGGATGGTATAGAAGAACATCCCTCTAATGAGGTAATAATAAAAACCTCGTTAGCCTCTCCCGAATTTAACTGCATAGGATCGAGCACAATACATGGATCACTAGAATCTATAATTAGCGAGTTATTAATATAAAAAGTATATAATGCCCCTTCTACCATGGTCTCTGTAGTCACACATACTTCAATACCTGCACCTTCTTCGCAGATAGAATATTGGTTTTGATCTAATGCGGGTTGTACCGGACTTTCTAATAAAACAATCTCTAGAGATGCTTCCTCCAGTACACACCCATTAGCCGTAACGGTAAGAGTATACATCCCTTGGTCAGATAATTGTGACGCAGGAATTATAGGATTTTGTTCATTAGAATTAAAATTGGGACCAGCCCAAGCATAACTTGCATTAGCAATAAAATCAGCAGTAAATTTTATACTATCTCCTAAACAGATCGGGCTGTTAGACGTAATATTAGGTGGAGTGGGAACCTCAGATACTATTATTGTAAACACTTCTGATAAAACAGACTCACATCCGTTTATAGTGATACTGACTGTGTAATTTCCATTTAAATTTCCTGCTGATTCATCTAATACTAATTGTGGTCCAGCTGTTTCTATATTTCCTACTGGTGTATTCCAGCTGTATATTGCACCTGAGACTTCGCCAACATTTAATATGACATCCTGATTATCACAGTAAACAGATTGGCCTTCGATTATGGGTTGCATAGGAGTATCAGTGATACTTACAGTAGTTACTACAGGATCAGAAACACACTGTCCATTCCTGACAATTAGTGTATATACTCCATTATGTATCGAACTTGCATTATCGATAATTGGACTGGCTTCATCCGGATCAAAATTTCCAGGCCCAGTCCACTCATAATCATAATTACCAGCGGGAACGATCGTAGGGAAAAACTGTATCGGCTCTGTTCCATCCATACAATCTTGCGAACTATTACTCAGTGCGGTGATTACAGGTAACTCGTCTATGCTTACAAAAGTGGTTTCTTCTATCTCACATCCTGAGTTAGTCATCACGCTTACGGTATAGTTTCCTTCTATAGCTAAGACTGTTGGATTTTGACCGGGAATGAGATCTCCATTAGGAGCTTGCCATAGATATTCTGCTCCAGGAATAAATGCCACACTTAAAGAAATAGAATCCCCCTGACACACAGGACCAGAGTTAGTTGCACCGATCTGAAATTCCTCTTCGATAAAAACATTTTGCACTTCTGATGTATCGGAAAAACATATACCTTCTTTTACAACCACCGTCCATTCTCCAGATAAATTAGATTGCACCGGCGATATAAAAAGATTATTTGTCATTTCAGTAATGTAAAAATTACCATCTAGATACCATACATATTGATCGGCATCTGTTATATTATTTACGGATAAAGCCAGCGAAGTACCTTCGCAATAAATCTCCTCTCCTGTAATGACGGGTGTCTCCGGTTGGTCAAAAACGACCACTTGAGAAACAGCAGTGTTAGATAAACAGACTCCGTTATCTATGACTAGATTATACTGCCCTTGATTAACTATGGAAACACCTGATATCGATGGAGGGAACTGTCCTGTCTCATCATAATCATCAGGTCCTGTCCACGTATACGTATAACTGGGATCAAAAACATCAGTACCCAGACTCAGCACATCTCCCTCACAAATAGTAACAAAAGGATTAACAACAGTAGCGATCGGAGCCTCTACAATATTTATAGTAATAAATGTAGATGGTGAGGTAGAACAATCTGTACTCTCTACTTCCACATAATAAAAATGTTCACCACTAGAGGGTGATATAACTAGGCTAGCACTAGAGGTAGTCTCTAATAAGACTCCATTAGGAGCTATTCCCTCATACCATAAATAATCCACTGCACCAGTATAGACTGTAGCGTTTAATACAATGCTCTCACCCGTACATGCCTCTATATCAGAAGTTGTAATCACTGGTGTAGTTAACTGTTGTACAAATACTTCTAACGTACCCGTACTAGTACATCCATTAAATCCGGTGACCTCTAATATGTATGTTCCATTATCATCAGCTGTAGGATTAGGAACAATCGGGTTTTCTTGATTAGAAAAGAAATTACCCATCGGATCAGTCCAAGAAAAAGTATATGCATTTGCTACAGAAGCATCTGGAACATTTGCAAATAATTGCAAGGTATCTCCCTGACATATTCCTACTGTAAAACTGGGTTCTAGTATTGCTGTTTCTATTCTCACCTGCGACATACAGGTAGCTGTATTACCCTGAAGATCATAAGCAGTAACAGTTACATCTGCTACCGTTCCTATCTGCGTACAATCAAAGGTATCTATAGATAACTCGAAGGAATCAATCGCACAATTATCTGCTGCATCCATAACGATTTCTGCTGGATCCAAAATATATTCTTGTAATCCATCTGGATGAATAAATATTACCAGATCTGTACAACTGACTGTTGGCGGTTCCGTATCATTAAGTAATATATCGTAAGCACAAGTACCTGTATTTCCAGCTGCATCCGTAGCGATGTAAGTTATCGTATTTACGCCACTATTTAGTAATACCATCGCGATGGTATCATTAGTCACTAATTCTGTACTGGCTATAGTAGTCGCTCCTGACACCTCATAAAAAACGCAAGCATCAGTTAGAGATATAATCGCAGTAATCGAACTGATATTATCATTGGAGCTTCCATTATCTACAGGACCGCAGTTATTTATTCCTCCTCCAGAAATCTGATCATTATTAGGAGCGACGGCAGTAATCTGTATCTGTCCATCAGAAGCCCAGTCATTATAAATATCTACATCTATCTTAAACTGTGTAACTGAGGAGCCACATGACGCGGAAGGATCTAAATCTGTAAATCCTAAAGCTATTCCATTTTCTCCAAAGATCTCATACCTCTCTCCTATTTCATCTATATCTCCTGTTACCTCAATATTTAGTAATACCGGAGCAGTAGAGTAAACAATACTATCGACTTCCTCAAAACTAAAAAATACGTTACTCGCCAGAAAAGTATCCAAGGCCATAGAGTACCCAAATTCTATAAAAGCATCATTCGGATTTTCTGGTACAGTAAGCATTGACTTTTGTGGCAAAGCACAATTTTCGACTATAGTCACCTGATCACTCAATTGTACTTCTAAACTACAACTATCAGGTAACAAGTCTATTGTAATATCACCTGGACAGGTCAACACTGGACCTTGATTATCGATAATCGCTACTTGCTGTACACATGAAGTCATATTTCCCGTACAATCAAAAAATAGATATTCGACCTCATGGATTCCAGTATCTAAAATCGTATCTATAGGGAAAGATAACGGTGTCACATATACGGTGTCTCCTTGATCTATACTATAAGCGGGAATAATTGCAGTATTAACATCAATATCAAAAAGTATTTCTGAAGTAACTGATGATCCATTACATACATCATTTATCGCAAAAACTCCAGATGCATTAGGTATATTAGGAACTAAAGAAAAATTTATTATTCCATCTAACGCCCATGTGTTTATCTGAGCTGGGGTAATCGTATTAATGGTCATCGTAACATCACCGCACTGGTTAGGGGTATTATTAGTAGAGTCTATGATGATTCCATCTTCGTCTTTTAGATAAAAGAACTCTGTGGCGTCATCCATATCCACATTACTAAAAGAAAACTGCAATGTTACATTTCCATTTGCAGGAGTAGATAATAAATTAAAGGCTCCAAAAGAAACAATCAGAGAATCCACAGGAATATTATCACTACCTGGAATTGTAGAACTGATACTCTGAGAAACAGATTGCTGGATTGGAGAATCTATATCTCCACAATTATCAGTTACTTCTAAATATTCCAAAGTATGCAGAGCAGAACAGTTATTATCTGTAATCAGTATTTCTATATCATCTGGACATAAGATTATTTTCGGTGCGATGGTATCGATCACCCCAAATGTAGCAGAGCTCAAAATCGCATTTCCACAATCATCATAAAAAACAAAATCTGCAGTAACACTACTTGTAAAATTATTACTGGAAGGACAGCCTTCTGGGAATAAAGAATTTACAGGATCACCAGGATAAGATGTGGGATCAGCGATATCATATGATCCAGGTAATGCAACAAAACTGTTTAGACTAGTACATGATTCCGTTACCTGAGAATAACCTCTGGTATCTAGCCAGTGATTTAATTCGGAAATAACATTCCCAAAATCGCTACAGTCTACATTTACATCTTGTGGAGCTACCATAATCTCAGGATCAGATGTATCACTTACTAATAAGTGCTGCACCTTAGTCGTTACATTTCCACAAATATCTACTGCAGTCCACTCTCTGAGAATCTCATAATCACATGTTCCTAAGATGAGACTATCCTCAAAATCTAAAGATATAGGAGAACAGTTATCTGTTAGCTCGGTAGGAGCAAAGTTAAATTCTGTACTATCCACCTGAGTACAGTCTAGAATCAATGTGTCGATGATATTAAACTGTGGACCTTCGTTATCTTCTACTACTAAAAGCTGGATCGTCTCGATGCTATTTCCACATGGATCGCTTACAGACCACGTTCTTATTATTTCATAATTATAAAAATCACAAGATCCAGGATTACTAGACTGTGTACTCTGATCAGAAGTCGTAGCGATAATATCTCCTGCACATGCATCTACCCCAAAAATAGTGGCTAACGGTGGAGCTACGTCATCACAAGAAATCACCTGGTTAGTGATCGGCACGGACCACACTGGCGGTTCGTTATCATCGATCATAAACTGAGCGGACTCTATCTTTTGGTTTCCACACTCATCTCGTACCCAAAAAGATACATTGATAAAAGTGTAACATAAATTATTATTTAGCGGAATATTTACTGGTTCGTTATAATCTCCGGTTATCGTATTCCCAAAGTTATCAGTAGCAATGTATCTAAAAAATTCTAAAGAGTCCGGATCACTACAAGCATCTGAGACTACCGAGCCCGCTTTATTTTCTACCCAGCTATTTAAGGAATCCTGAGTCATCTCATTACATTCCATAGAAACAGACATCGGAGAAACGATAAATACTGGAGCTGTTGCATCATTAGTCGCAAAGGTAGCCGAGGTACTCGTCTCACTCTGATTATCACAGTCATCTATTGCAGTCCATGTTACAGTCACAAATGATTCTCCTCCGCAAGTATAACCTATATGAGCCTCCAACGAATCTAATGCTTGTAAAAGAGTAATATCCGGAACTAAAGTAACCGAACCATTATCGGTAGCTTCCGCTCCTCCAAAATCATTGTACCAATTTTGGAATTGATTAATATTTGCGTTTCCTAAATTATTACATGAAACTGTAAGATCACTCGCTTCCACAGTGATGGTAGGTTTGATCGTATCGGATACAGTAACATAGTGATCCATCCCGTAAGCCGAACAGACGATACATAAAAACAACAGACTAATACCTAGGTGCTTCATTCTCCAATTGTAAAAACAAAAGTATGTAAATTAAACGTTCGGGAGAAGACTATGTGCAGCGGGAATCTAATCCCTTTTCGATACCTCTAAATTATTTAAATTACTCTTCTTGCGATAATCCTTGGAGCTTTTTATCTTCTACATTATCGTTAAGAAAGTCGTTTAGTCTGTCAATAGGCAAATTAGAAGACATTTCTCCAAATTCGTCTATCGAGATATCGAATCCTTGGAGGTTTTCGTGGACATTGGCAGTTCCGGACTTTTTTAATTTTTTAGGCATATAAAGTTTCTATCGAGGATTTATGATTCTGAAGTTTTAGATGCAAATGTTACGAGAGCATCCTTCAATCTAACTAACGTTTCCGGTTTACCCAATAGTTCCATCGTACCAAAAATATCAGGCCCTTTCATCGTACCCGTAAGAGCTACTCGCAATATGGGTAAGATCGCACCAAAGCTTAATTCCTTTTCTGCAATGTATCCTTTTATGATATTTTGAATGTTCTCTGTTGTAAAGTCATCTATAGCTTCTAACTTATCGGCCATTGATAAGAAGTGCACATCATTTTCTAGTTTGTATTTTTTTCGTATTGTTTTTTCGTCGAAAGACTGAGGTTTGTCAAAAAAGAAATATCCATTCTTTTTAAACTCGTTTAAATTTTCTACCCTCTCCTTCATCATTCCACAGAAGAGCTTTAGGTTTTCTGGACTTACGTCCGAAAATTGTTCTTGGATCATAGAGGCAAGCTTATCATCAGAACTAGCCATTATATACTGTTGATTATACCACTTTGCTTTTTCTATATCAAAACGGGCTCCTGACTTAACTACTTTTTCCAAATTAAAACTTTCTATCAACTGATCTAAAGTAAAAATTTCTTGTTCAGTCCCAGGGTTCCATCCTAGAAAAGCTAGGAAATTAATCAAGGCATCAGGTAAAAAACCATACTCTTTAAACCCTTCAAACTGTAAGTCTCCCGTCTCTGGATCATTCCAGTCCAATGGAAACACTGGAAACCCAAATGTAGCACTATCTCGTTTACTCAGTTTTCCTTTTCCTACTGGTTTTAAAATCAAAGACAAATGAGCAAAATGAGGTGGCTCCCATCCAAAACAGCGATACATAAATATATGATGAGCGGTACTAGATAACCATTCTTCTCCTCTGATGACGTGAGATATTTCCATCAAATGATCATCTACGATATTAGCTAAATGGTATGTAGGCATTCCGTCTGCTTTAAGCATGACTTTATCATCCAGTAATCCTGTTTGAAAAGAAACCTCTTCTCTTACGATATCAGTAAATGTAATCGTCTCATCAGATGGCATTTTTAAACGGATGACAACATTGGCTCCAGCCAAAATCTTTTCCTCTACTTCTTCTGGACTTAAGGTCAAGCTATTTTTCATCTGACCTCTAGTTACATGATTATACTTAGCAGAATGGTTTCCTTTTTCCTCTTCCGACTTACGCATTGCATCGATATCCTCACTGGAATCAAAGGCATAGTATGCATGACCTTGCTTTACAAGTTGTTCCGCATATTTTTTATATAATGGTTTACGATCCGACTGACGATAAGGACCATATTTTTCTTCTTTTTCTCCACCTACACCTGGATACTCATCTGGTTCGATACCTACCCATTTTAAAGCATCCATAATGTATTGCTCCGTTCCCGGCACTTCTCTATTTTTATCTGTATCCTCTATTCTCAAAATAAAGTCTCCCCCATTTTTACGAGCAAATAAATAATCATATAAAGCGGTACGCAGACCACCGATATTTAATGGTCCGGTCGGGCTAGGTGCAAATCTTACTCTTACTCTTTTATCCATATATTGTTATTTATAGCTTTTATGATGTCTAAACTGCGACTTATAGTCACAAAGTCAGTCTTAAAAGCAACTAATATTTTTAGTGTATCGTTTTATCTTTAAAGTAAATAAGGTGCAAAGATATAATCCATATACTTATCACAGTGAATCTGTAAAATGTATCTGACAAAAACTCCAGACTTCGTGCAAAATATGTTTCCAAATCTCATTTGGAAAATGGAAAATCGGGGACATAAAAATCTCTATCTCACCTTTGATGATGGACCTATTCCTGAGATTACACCTTGGGTTCTGGATGAATTAGAAAAATATAATGCCAAGGCGACTTTCTTTTGTGTCGGAGAAAATGTAAAAAAACATCGAGCCATTTATGACAGGATCTCTAGCATGGGTCATGTAGTCGGTAATCATACCTATAATCATCTTTCTGGATGGAGTACATCTAATATGGATTACTTTAGAAATGTGAGATACTGCGATGATCTAATAGATAGTAAACTGTTCCGTCCACCATACGGAAGGCTTAAAAATAAACAAGCAATTTATCTCAGTCGTAAATATAAAGTCGTGATGTGGGATGTGCTGAGCGGAGATTTTGACCCTAAACTAAGCAGAGAAGATTGCCTGCGAAATGTGATTTCTAAATCCACCTCTGGATCTATTATCGTTTTCCATGATAGCCTTAAAGCAAAAGATAAACTGGAATATGTGTTGCCTAAAGTGCTTAAGCATTTTTCTAAGCAAGGATATACTTTTAAAAATTTAGAAGCATTAGTTTAACCCCGAAATGTAATGATGTGGACTGTAAAGAAGTGGAAATTAAGATTTAATGATTCTATTTAGTTCTCTATTTTTGATAAATGGTCTCTCGCTTAAAGAAAATCTCGCTTAATATCATAAGCTGAACCCCTGATCTCTTCTAGTATTTCTTTATCTTTTTTAAACACCATCGGCCATATAATTACACTCAGTAAATACGCTACTCCAAAAAGATATAAAGTCGTTATCCATGAAAACGGTCCTTTCCATAAATGAGCCAAAGCATAAAATAAAAATGGAGAAAATATCATATAATGAATCTGAGTATAATTTACTCTACTACGGTTAAGATCTATACCCGCATCTACGTAATCTATTTTAGTAAAAAGTTCTTGTTTTGCTTTTTGAGACTTGGTCTGTAATGTTGCTTTAAGTTTATATACTTCTTCTGCCAGACCTCTTACTGATGATCTGTAAATAAGGAAAAATATAATCAGTGGAATAGCTACTAGTAAATTATTAGAGTATCCATCTCGGATAAATAACCAAACTAATAAAAGGATCAGTGGGAAAGTCAAGGCATACATCAATATTCCAAAATCACGAGCATAGTTTAAATTTCTGAGTTGGTCGATCATGGTGATCACTTGTGTATTAGCCTCTGCTATCCCTTCTATATTTTCCTCTACTTCTATATCATCTGCTAATATCGCTTCTGGTCGGATGACCTGTGGGACATCGTCATTTAAAATATCCGCATTGCTATTGTTCTGAAACTTATCATTTATGGTAGGTGGGACAATCCGCTCTTCTACTTCTAAGTCCTCGTTAGTAGTATATGGATCTGGATCATCTTTTTCCTCTTCTTCTGTTGGATGATATTCTATATGTTCGAGTGTATCATCTTCTATTTCCGTCGGATTATTCTCCTCTAATGCTTCAGTAATTTCTTGAACAGATTCGCTATGAACTAGAGCATCTGGATTTATTTCTGATTTTAGATCATCCGATCTCTCTGATATTTTTTCTGCTGAACTCTCATTTGGATTCTCTAAGTGACTTTCTGGATTCTTCTCTTTTGATGATTTGTTTATAACTTCATTTGCTTCATCAGAGGATACGGTGTCTTTTAACTTATCACCGAGATTTTCTTCTTGTTGACTAAATAGATCACGTACTTTTTCATTGGCGGAAGCCGATACCTCCTCTGACTCTTCCTTTAGTGATTCTCTATATTCTTTAGATTTAAGACGTAGTTCCTCGGTTGTTTTTTTTAACAACGCTTCCATTTTTTCTGTGTGCTCTAGAGGATTTTTAAATCTTTCGTCCATTATTATCTATATGAGTAAGGTATAATTAACAAGAAATACATTACAAAAATAACTAATATATATTAGCGATAGAACCTAAACCTAAAAAATCCCTATTCGCTGTTTTACGCAATCCAGCTTTACCTCAAATTGTAGGATTCGGTTTTATTCTTTTATAAAAATAGAGCTGGCATTACATGAATTACTAGTAATAGAAATCATATATGTTCCCGCCTCTAAATCTGCCGTAGACAAAGAATGATTATGAGACTCATTTACACCGTCTATCTCCTCACTGAAAACTTTTTTACCAGAGATATTATAAACAGTTAATAATATTTTTTGCTCAGTCATACAATCAAAACTTATGATCAACTCATCAATAACAGGATTAGGTGATAATGAGATTTTTTTATTAACTAATACCTGATCAATAGAGGAAATCATCAGTTCGCCATTACGTCTTCTATAATGTTCACACCCATCCACATCGGTTGCTCTAACCAAATAAAACCCACTTTCTAAAGGAGTATAAGATGGCTCGATAGCGTTTTCTATGATCCTATAATCACCATAATTAAAGGAAAAAGTATCAGAAATAAACCATTGATAAGATTCATAATTATCCTCTACCATAAGTACTCCATTTGTAAGAGAGACTGGAAAAAAATCTTGATCAAAAGGAATATAAAAATCAAAGGTATCCATACAAGCGGGAGAAGAATTATCCATAATCATATTATAATATCCAGGTAGCAAATTACTATATGAAATAGGATCTATCAAATCTCCACCATCCGATTCTATATAATACCCAAAATCATCTGATACAGCTTGCGAAATACAAATATCGACATTACCGTCTTCTACTATACTACAGGATGCACGTATTATATCTATCCTCGGCTCAAATACCTCGACCTCAAAAGTGGTTTGCATAGAACATTGCGAATCCATATTTACTGTTTCTAAAATGTAGATACCCGGCGTTAAATTACAGTACTCTGATTCTGGAATTATAATATCATTTCCATCCTTTAGAGTAGTGGATAATATACCCCCATTACTAGGCGTTATGATCTCTACGCAGCCGTCCTCCGACAATGAACAACTAGCTACTTTTACTTCTATATCGGGTAATCTACAATCAAGGTGTATTTTATAAATCGTCCCTTTTACAATGTCTGCAACTAATAATTGGCCAAGGTTGTTTTCTCCAAATGTAGATATGTTATCCAGAACAAAATTGTTATCATATATCTCTACTGTCTCATACTGACCATCCTGCAAGTAGGTGCTGTAAAGTTTTCCATTACAATAATCGCCATAAATATAAGCCTCTGTATTTTGTAATAGCTCCGATGTTCCTTTGTATACATAACCTCCAGTTATGGAACCACCACATGATAAACAAGAATCATAGTTATATCCACCGAGAGGAAAAATTAAATCCTGAATATCGACCTCATCGCATATTGAAAAACCAATTTGATCCTCTTCTGTTCCCTCGTAACATGGCCATCCAAAATTAGGTAAAGAAGTATTATCAGCTGTGGTGAAATCTATCTCCTCGTAAGTTTGATATCCTACATCGCCGATCCACAAGTTCCTATTATCGTAATCAAAAGAAAACTTCCAAGGATTCCTTAAACCCATAGCCCATATCTCCTGAGGAAAAGTGGTATTGTACATAGGATTATCAGTAGGTATACTGTAAGGATCTCCATTATCCACGTCTATTCTCAACAACTTTCCTAAAAATGAATCCAATTCCTGTGCCTCATTACTAAAACCACAGTCTCCTACGGCAATAAATAAATAGCCCTCAGGTCCAAAACGTAAACAGCCTCCGTGGTGAAGCGTAAAAGCACATTCATCTATTTTTAAAATCAGTTTTTCCGAATCACGGTTGGCTTTATTAGGATTACTTGCATCTATCTCTAATCTGACAATATTATTATGAAAATCCTCATCTGTATAATTTATGTAGAACCAACCATTATTTGTAAAATCAGGATGAAAAGCCATCCCTAAAAGTCCTTGCTCGTGATCACTGGCCACCTTATCACTAATATCTAAAAATGCTTCTGGTAAAACCTGTCCATCGGCTCCGATAATTTTTATAACTCCAGTTTTCTCACAAACAAAAATGCGATCATCACCAGCGTTAATTATTTCTGTCGGCAAGGTAATCCCTGTTGCCCACTCTTCTAAATAAACATCTGTCGGAAATTGAGAATAGCTATGAAACGAACTAAATATAAAAAGCCATAGTAGATGATACTTTATCATAACTGTAGTTGATAGCGTTAATAAAAATGGTGCTATTGAGATAACGCTTAAATTTAGTTAAACGTTGCTAAACGAAAAAATCCCGACTCGAGTATTACATCAGGTCGGGATTCTATATCAATAGGATAATTAACTTACTCTGTTACGCCTTGCACTAGTAGTGCTACCTCGCCTCCGAGTACTTCTATAAATCCTTTTTCTATTTTAAATTCTTTCTTTGCTCCTTTCTCATCTAAAATACGTACACCGCCTTCGACTAATGAAGATACGATAGCCGCGTGACCATCTAATACTTCAAACTGTCCAGAGGTACCTGGTACTTTTACAGACTTTACTAATCCGCTATAAATTTCTTTTTCAGGAGTAAGTACTACTAAGTTCATAATTAGGCGTTTGCTTCTGCTTCAGCAATAATTTTCTTTCCTTTTTCGATTGCTTCATCGATGGATCCTACTAAGTTAAATGCTGCTTCAGGATACTCATCCACTTCACCATTTAAAATCATATTAAATCCTCTGATCGTCTCCTCTATAGGAACTAGAACTCCTGGTAAACCGGTAAACTGCTCTGCTACGTGGAACGGCTGAGACAAAAATCGTTGTACTCTTCTTGCTCTATGCACGACTTGCTTATCTTCTTCTGATAGCTCCTCCATACCTAAGA
Source organism: uncultured Saprospiraceae bacterium (assembly GCA_938015805.1). Lineage (GTDB taxonomy): Bacteria > Bacteroidota > Bacteroidia > Chitinophagales > Saprospiraceae > JAHDHU01. Next base: position 65,744 of record CALLXF010000006.1, read on the forward strand.
TCGCGATAATATCCTGTAGCTCCTTATAACGCTGTAAGATATTCATTACTTTCTGAGCGGTATCGTAATGTAGATCTCCTACGATAGCTGGCTCTAGAATTCTAGAAGTAGAATCTAGAGGATCCACTGCTGGGTAAATACCTAAAGAAGCTAGTTTTCTAGATAGTACAGTAGTTGCATCTAAGTGAGCAAATGTCGTTGCAGGTGCTGGATCTGTTAAATCATCCGCAGGTACATATACTGCCTGTACAGAAGTAATCGAACCTCTCTTAGTAGAAGTAATACGCTCCTGCATTACACCCATCTCAGTGGCTAGAGTCGGCTGGTATCCCACGGCAGAAGGCATCCTTCCTAGTAGTGCTGACACCTCAGATCCTGCCTGAGTAAATCTAAATATATTATCGATAAAGAATAAGATATCTTTTCCACCTGTAGGATCAGAAAGATCTCCATCTCTATAATACTCTGCTAATGTCAATCCCGAAAGTGCTACTCTCGCTCTTGCACCTGGAGGCTCATTCATCTGACCAAAAACGAAAGTTGCTTTCGAATTTTTTAGGGCTTCTGTATCTACCTTAGATAGATCCCATCCTCCTTCTTCCATAGAATGCATAAAGTCCTTACCGTAATCGATAATACCAGACTCTAACATCTCTCTAAGTAAATCGTTACCCTCTCTTGTACGCTCTCCTACTCCTGCAAATACAGAAATACCGTCATATCCTTTTGCGATATTATTAATAAGCTCTTGGATTAGTACTGTTTTCCCTACTCCTGCTCCTCCAAATAAGCCGATCTTCCCACCCTTAGAATAAGGCTCGATTAGATCAATTACTTTTATACCTGTAAATAGAACCTCTGACTCTGTAGATAAATCCTCAAATCTAGGTGGGTTTCTATGTATAGGATAAGCGTTTTCGTCCTTAGCCACATCACCGATACCATCGATAGCTTTACCTACCACATTAAATAGTCGACCTTTTACGGCATCACCGACAGGCATCTTTATAGGCATCCCTGTATCATGCACAGCAGTTCCTCTTTGGAGACCATCTGTTGCATCCATGGCGATCGCTCTGATACTATCCTCACCTAGGTGACGCTGTACTTCTAGTACAAGATCATCTGCATTTTCACGCTTAATGATTAATGAATTCAAGATCTCTGGTAACTGGGCTCCTTCTGCTGAGAAACTCACATCTACTACAGGACCGATGATTTGTTTTACATGACCTACGTTTGCCATTCCGATTGCTATTTAAATTGGTTATAAGTATATAAAATCGCTATTTGCGAAATAAGGTGCAAAGATAGGTATAAACTACGTTTCTAAGACCTATAAGATTAGAAAAAATTAAGTTTTGTAAAAATTTGTAGGCTTGCCTTTCGGCGAATGGAAAATTGGGTTTAACCCAATAAAAAACAAATAAAAATTTATTTAAGCTTTAGTGAGAAGTTATTAATTCCTTCTCTTTGCTCGATCTCGATCATTTGCATGTTCAATAATTCCATTAACGCCAAAAAAGTGACAATTGCATGAATCCGATTTTCCAATCCACGAAAGACACCAACAAAATCAGTCTTACCTGTTTTCTTAATCTCCTCAAAAATAAATGACTGCTGATTTTTAATCGTATAGTTCCATTTTACGATGGTATGGACCACTTTATTTTTCTCTTTTTCGTAGCGTTCCATTACAGAACTAAAAGTCTTTAATAGATTAAACAGCGTTAGAGACTCTAACTCTAAATCTACAAGTGCTTTAGTAGCTATTTGTTTTAATTCGCCAGAAATATTTCCTCTTTTTTCTCTGAGGGATCGATCCTCTTCTAGCTGTCGCATATCATCTAGGATCTCCTTATACCGTTTATATTCTAGTAGTCTAGCTGTCAGTTCCTCTCGAGGATCTATCTCATTACCTTCCTCATCTTTTTCTTTACGAGGGAGTAACATCTTTGCTTTAATACGCATAAGGGTAGCTGCCACTAATATAAATTCGCTAGCGACATCGAGATTTAGCTCTTCTAGTTTTTTGATATAACTTAGAAATTCATCAGTGATCTGTGCGATCGGAATATCGTAAATATCTAGTTCGTCTCGCTGGATAAAAAAGAGTAAAAGATCAAATGGACCTTCAAATTGCTGGAGTTTTACTTTATAGCTTTCCACGAAGGCGAAGGTAGTAAAAAACATATCGCCAAATACGTAGAACATCATGAATAAAATCAGATGACAACCTTGGCTGACTTTTATAAAAAAGCCGTAAATTCCGTTACTATATTATTCTCAATATTTATACATATGAAATTAATCATATCAATAATCTTGCTTTCCTTTATTAACATATGTAATAATTACGCTCAAAATCCCCAAGGTGCTGAGATCATTGAGAATGAATACTTTTTAGAAGAAATAGAAGGTAACGAGATAGCAAAATATCATCATGATAAAGATCAGAATATCTATATCGCTTCTTTCACTAGAAATCCTGAAACTTTTTTTATTACTAAAACTGACACTTTGGGTAACATCATTTGGCACAACACATACCCTGAGTTGATAGTTCCTCATGAAAACTCTGCTTTAGAAACTTACTCCTTAGTAATTGACAGAGGAAATAAAGAAATAGTCCTTGGTTACGAATCAAAAATTACTAGGATTGATTTTGAAGGAACATTAATAAAACAATATGATGTACTTGAAAGTTCTTATTTAGTCGGTTCAAAAAATAATATTGATTATTTGGTTGAACTAGGTGCAGAAGTAGTAGATACTAACGACGTTTTATTTTTTTACTACAATATTAATTTATTATCCTTTGATAATATTGTCAATTCAAATACAATATTACATTCTATCAAAAAACCTTCTCAGGGTGTCCTTGGTTTTGACATTTGGATGGCTGAAATTAATATCATTTCCTCCGATGATTTTTTTGATTTTACGGTTCTTATGGATCAAGACCCTAACCTTACGGCTAATGAAGCAGTAAGGCTGGCATCTGCTTTTAGATTTAACTGGAATGGTGATCTATTACTCACTGCCGATGAGTATTCTACATGGAATTTTTTTAAACCTACACTTATGAAAACTGTTGAGTTTGGATACAGTTCCAATAAGCATATTTTTGGGACTGGTGCTGGATTTTACAATAATTACGAAAATTGTATAATGAGTACCGATTCAGACCTTTTAGATGGAAATTATGTTTTTAGAGAATCATCAAGACACTTTACAGAACTTAATTCCGAAGTAGTTTTATTCACTGATAAGCTTTTTCATTGCGAATTGTTACAAAATATAGCACCATTAAAAGATTACAACTATAAATATAAATATGGTATGGAACACCGCAATATAGCCTACGGTATTGTAAATAACCATCTGTATATTTTAAGATTACTCGGGGAAGACTTAGATCAAGACGGATATTATGGACTTTTAGATTGTGACGATAGTGATAATTCTATAAATCCTGGAATACAAGAAATACTAAATAATGGAATCGATGATGACTGTGATTCTTTAAGCTTAGATGATTATCTAACTTGTTATATACCTTACTTAAAATTTGAGCATCAACTAGATTTAGACTCTTTTAATTTACTTTATAACAATTGTAATGTTATTATCGAGACGGACTTCGACATTAATAACAATTTAGACCTGAGTTCAATTTCAAATATTGTTAGTGTTAAGGGGAAATTAAATATTTCTCAAGAGTTAGTATCAAACGCTTACACTTTACCGAGTATTCAATTTGTAAATACTCTTGAATTAAAGTCAACAAATGTGGACTCAATTAAATTGGATATCAAAAAAATTAATACATGTATTATAAACAACAATGAAAGATTAACAAGTATAAATGTTAATGATGACATGGAGATTAAAAATTCTCTTAATATTAAAAACAACTCCAATTTTTCTTATTGCAGTATTTCGCCTTTTTGTTTAGCATATTCCCGTGGAGCTCATATAGAAATTCAAAATAATAATTTTGGGTGTGAATCCTTATTTCAATTTTCAGAATCATGTATTATTGATGCTGATATGGACGGGTATGGAATTTTTCAAGATTGTGATGATACTAATCAAAACATAAATCCAGGAAGTACAGAAATCCTAAATAATGATATCGATGAAGATTGCGATGGAATAGCTCAAATCGATTTAGATGGAGATGGTTTTTTTGATTTTGAAGACTGTAACGATAACAACCCATTTATAAATCCTGGAGCTGTCGAAATTTTAAATAATAATGTCGATGATGATTGTAATTCTTATTCTAGTGACTCTATTCAAACATGTTTTATAGAAGACCTCTACTTGTTTACAACTCAAGATTTAAACCAATTTATAGATCTCTACAATGATTGCAATGTTGTAATCCTAGGTGATTTTATGATTGAGATTCCGAATGGTCCTGATATCGAATTAAAAATGATTACGCATATATTAGAAAAATTTTATATCGATTATGCTAGTAATGCTAGTTTTGCAATTTTACAAGAAATAGGAGGCACAGTCAGAGTTGGGAATTGCAGTACATTGAATATGCCCAGCATTAAAAAAATTCACGATTTTGATGATTCCAATTTGGATTATTTTAATGCAGCAGAATTAAAGACTATCGAAAATATTAGAATTAAAGATTTATTAGAAATTGATTTCCCGTCATTAAATAATGTAGACAATTTAGAAATTTTTAATTCTCATTTACAGACCATTAAATTCAATGCATTACGAGATGTTGCAAACTTCAAAATTGATCGTTGCTCTAATTTGGAGTTCTTAATTTTACATGACTCATTACAAATCAGTGAGGATTTAAGAATTACCAATTGTGAGATCTTTACAGAATGTTCAATTCTTCCTTTATGTAATCATATTTCTACGGGAGGTTCTGCGTACCTCAGCAACAATGGTTTTGGGTGCGTTTCTGAAATTGAAATGATTTTTTATTGTACAGATAATGATGGTGATGGTTTTACAGTTCAGGAAGATTGCAATGATGAAGACCCTGGAATAAATCCTGATGCAATCGAAGTCCCATATGATGGAATTGATAACGATTGTGATATTTCAACATTAGATGATGATCTAGACCAAGACGGATTCAATTTTAGTGCAGATTGTAATGATGACGATCCTGACATTAATCCTGATGCAATTGAAATTCCAAATAACGGTATCGATGAAGACTGTGATGGACAAGATCTAATTTCCAATTTATCTGGAACTGAAATTTTTGGCTATTCTATATACCCGAATCCAACATCAAGTGAACTTTACATTTCTTTATCGAATCAATTTCAAGTTAATATTGAAATATTTGACATTTTTAAGAAAAGAATCTTTAAACAATCTCATTTTTCAAAGAATTTAACTTTAGACCTATCCAATTTTGCTTCAGGAACTTATTTATTAGAATTAAATACAAAGCAGAATAGAATCGTGAAAAAAATTATAGTACTTAGCAATTAAAAAAACTTAGGATTATAAAGTTTGTTGCTCTTCTAAGAAAACTACGAAATTAAAAATTAGTACACAACACAGCACCTATTTGAAACCAGTAAAACCACCCTTCAAATTGCTGGAGTTTTACTTTATAGCTTTCGACTAAGGCGAAGGCTACAGAAGGTAGCTATTTGTTACTATTTAATGGTTTTTTCAGGAGGTAAGGATTTTAGAATCTTGAGTATAGGTTTTGGGGTCGGTTATTAGAAAAATGGTTTTTCCTGAAATAAAAATAAAATGGATAATAATATTCTTTTAAAAATTTCTTGAAACTTGGAACTTAGAATCATTCAAAAAATCAAAACCCATTGTCTAATTAGAAAAAATCCCTTATCTTATAAACTAAACCCGTAGTCATCAGTCAGAAAAGATGGACATATAGTGATCCTTTTAGAGGAACTTTTAACGTGGGTCTTTTTCATGGAAAAGACACAGGTCATGTTATGGTTTACGTAAACGACAAGATTATAATTATCGATTTTAACATTACAGATACTAAGCAATATTCTTTCTATTTAGGGCCTGAGCTTTTTGACCTATCACTCAAAAAAGAAATAAACGGTTTTACCTATGCGATAGAAAAAAACCTAGAGGCTCCTACCGCTCTTAACGAGGCTCGCCGCAAAAGTGAACAAGAGGATATCCAGCTGATGTCTATCGGTGGCCTGGTAGTGAGTTCTATTCTAGTGTTTTTGTTTTTACTGGGGTAATGAAACTAATACTGGAGTTTTTTAATCTACGATAATGAGGGGCCGATATCTCTATCTATCAACTGCTCATTTCTTATCTTAAACTAGCTCGGCGTAGTCTGACACCTTGCCTTGCGTATAGCTGCCGACGTTGTTTATAAAAAATAGCCCCGTCTTAATCTCAAAAAAAATAATCAAAATAGAATCTTACTTATTCCTCCGACGTAGCCTTTAAAACCACACCGAACTAAGACATTATATTGATCTCCTATGGAGATAGATTATCAGAATTAATCCTAGATACTATTAAAGAATAAACTATAGCACCTTCTCTTAATTCAAATTGCAAATCACCATAAATCATAGTTCCGCCTTCTATTAAAAATGCATTAAACCCAGGAATACATCCAAAATACTTTAGATATGAATTGTGAGCATAATATAAAAATTTGTCATACGATTTACTTTCTAAATTAGTGTGGCCATAGTAAATTTCAACTAAACTATTGTTTTCATCCCAATGCAAATGAGTTCCTTTTGTAAATGTGGTATCCAAATCATTTCTGCCAAAACCAATTTCGCCAGATAAACCTTTATTAAACATCAACAATGATCCATGCATTAATTTATCTTTACTAATTTGATTTATATCTATTACGTCACCTACCCGATACCATAATTTCTCAAAACAAGGATTGGACTTTACCTTACTATCACAAGAAGTAATTAGAAATGGTAAAATAAATACTGTTAAATACAAAATAATATTTAATCTCATTATGAATCTAATTTCCAAAAGCATTCAAAAATAGATCTAAATTTGCATCTGGTATACTAAAATCAATAATTGCCGTAGAATGTGAATCTGTTCGCCGAGTTCGGCGTAGTCTGACGCCTTGCCTTGCGTGTATACGCCTACGTCGTTTATAAAAAACAAGACAATATCTAAATCTCAAATATAAACAAAATAAAATTTTGCTATTATCTACGACGTAGTTTTGAAAACTACTCCGAACTGGTAGTATTTAAATCCTAAGGAAACGAATTGTTAAAGTTAACCCGTCTAACTATCAGCTAATAAACTAACTCGTCTTTTATTATCTCAAACTGTAGGTTCTCAAAATGCATAGTTCCTCCTTTTTTTAAAAAAATATCAAAACCTGAAATACAACCAAAATATTGCATTAAGAGAGGATGAAAATAGGCTTCGATTTGATCAACATTATATTGGTTCTTAGAATTGACTATCGAATATTTCATTTCATAAATGACATCATTTTTATCCCAACTTAATGATGTAGCTTTCATAAAAAGCGTATCATTATCTAACGTACCAAAACCTAATAAAGTCTTAGGTCCTCGATGAAAGAAAAAAGTGGAATTTTGATTGTTGTTAATTTCAAAAATTGTTTTATCAACTTTATCACCTACTTTAAAATGTAATGAATTGATACAATATTGTAAATCACTACACGAAATGAATAAAATGAATAAATGGAAATTTCTACCCTTCATCAATTTTAGAAATGTTTTTCGAATTCCGATTCCCAAGCATTGAGAACAATCATTAAGATTACCGATTTTTGCCAACCTATTCCATCTTTTGCAATCCAGCCATAATGTTGAAAACCAGAATTAGAACCGTCTTTCCCGTAATCACATGTAAATAATTTGGTTCCCCAACTCATTCCATCAATAATGTCCATTTTATTTAAATTCTATTCTTCTTAACGGATGATGATATGTCGCCGTCGCTAAACGATAGGAGAGATATCCGATCATCACCTGGTGTTGGACTCCTTGTTTCATTTTTACTTGGTATTGATTAAACTGGTTGCAAATCAAAATTCAAATTTAAGGCCATAGCAATTTGTACAAAGTTTGAAATTCTTACATCTTCTCCATTTTCCACTCTTGAAATATATGGTCTTTTCTTACCAACTTTCTGAGCCAATTCTTCTTGACTTAAGTTTAATTCTAGTCTTCTGCTCTTGAGTATTTCGCTTAAATAATATGAGTAAGCTTCTTCTCTAAATTTCTTTCTTGTTTCAGTTCCTTTTTTTCCAAATTCTTTATCCAATAATTGTTTGGCGGTTGTTAATTTTTTAATGTTCATAACTCATATTTTATTAATAATTGATCAGCAATTTTTATAGCTTTTTTATAATCCTTATTCGTTCTCTTTAAGAAACCATTAAGTAGAATTATTTGTCTTGCTGCATGGAAATTTTCATTGTCTATTGTGAAAATTATTATTCTAATCTGATTGTCAGCCTTAATCTTTAATTCGTAATATTTTGTATTTGTCAATTTTTCTACGAATGAAGTATGGACTATTTTATGTTCTTCTAATACTTCTAAGAGATACTTGAATTTATTTTGAACTCGCTCACTACTTTCTTCCAAAATGTACCTTTCACATTCTTCGGATATGTATATCTCTTTCATATTACAAATGTAATACAGTAATTACTATTGTAACGTATTCGTATCTATTATAGTTTCAGGTTCGAAACTTTTAATTACCTGGCTTTTAAGATTCTATCTTTATTGTTTTTCGATTTTTTTCATGGAGTCTAACACCAGAAATAATCTTTTAGAGAAAGACCACCTGTCATACATACGTACTTACTCATTAAGCTGAGAGAAGGAGTTGAAGGATTCCTTCCTTTTCAGATATAATTTAGAGGAAGGGGCATTTCCAAGAACTTTAACAAAGAGATTGTTCTTGTTTTATAATCCATTGAAAAGAAGGAAACAACATATTACAAAAATCCATTGCCTTAAAAATAAATTACTTACTTAGCTCTAAAATCCTACTTTTACACTACAATAATAACAGTGAACCAACTAAGCAATCATATAGAAAGTCTGATCTTCGTCTCAGATAGAGCGATCGATAGAAAACAGATAAAATCTGCGCTAGAGCAAGCACTAGAAGTAAATGTAAAAGAGGAAGACTTAGAACAAAGCCTAGAAGATTTAAAAGCAAAGTTTGTCGGAGACAGCCATTCTTTTGAACTGGTAGAAATATCCGGAGGCTTTCAGTTTATGACTAAAGGAGCGTATCATAATACGATCGGCCAGTTTCTAAAACAGTCTAATCGTAAAAGATTATCAAAAGCAGCTCTGGAAACCCTGGCTCTTATCGCTTATAAACAGCCGGTAATCAAATCAGAAATGGAAAAAATCCGTGGTGTAGGTTGCGACTACTCTATCCAGAAATTACTAGAGAAAGAACTGATAGAAATCAAAGGTAGATCGGATGGACCAGGTCGTCCATTATTATATGTAACAAGCGATAAATTTATGGATTACTTTGGGCTAAAGTCTACTAAGGATTTACCTCAATTAAAAGAACTAGCAAAACCTGATGATCAGATCGGCGAACCTGCTCCTATAGAAGAGGAAAAACAAAATCTAATCCAAAACGTTTCTAACACAGAAGAAGAGTAAATCGATTTTGTGTTTCCAAAAAAAATGGAGCATCCCTTTAAAAGGAAATTTTTAATTCCAATATCCAATAATTAAAATACTATGGATCAGAAACCTGACATACTGGTAAATCGAGTAGCAAATAGTGGAATTATCACCATTAATCTAGAGGAATACTATCCTAAAGAAGAAATCGTAATCATAGATATAAAGGATTATCTCTACATGAAGCTAATCCTCAAAGAAAAAGATTTTAGAGCCGCACTAAAAGAATATGACTGGAATACACTAGGGGGAAAAATCCTACTTATAGACTGCACCGCTGATGCAATTATTCCGACATGGGCATACATGCTCATCTCAGCATATGCTACCCCATATGCAAAAATCATCTGGCAAGGAACAACAATAGAGTTTTTAAAACATCATTATAATCAGCACATCTCCGCAATCGATGGAGCTCAGTATGAACAAAAAAGAGTCGTGATTAAAGGATGTAGTAATCTACCCGTCCCTCCCCATGCTTATACAGCCGTCGTCCATAAACTACAACCTTTTGCTCAGAGTATCATGTTTGGAGAACCATGCTCAACGGTTCCTATTTTTAAAAGACCACGGGTGGTTTAATCTGCGAGTGTATCAATCTGGTAATTTAAAAATATGAAAGTCTCAAAAGACTGCTTCATCCGGTATATCAAAGAAAAGTTAAATATTGGCTAAAGCCAACTAAGAAATCTGTAATACGTAAGCATATCGCGTAATTTGTATTTTTGCACACATCTAATTCTCAAATAGCAGATACTTTACACCAATAATATCGTCGTTTAAGAGTTAGACAAGTATTATTTACCCTAACCTGATTTTTTGTGATTATGAAACAAGATTATTCTTTATTCGGATTGATATCTGGACTTATTTTTTGCTTTTTGATTTTCATATCTTATAGTTCGACTGGAGGTGATGAGGATACTGTTACAGCGGTCACGCATAATCTTCCACAGCAGATACGAGCCGTAAATCTGGATAAAGCATTTACCTATTGTAGCGAATTACTACCTAATGATTTTGATGTTAGAGAGCGACTAGATAGAGAATTACTAGTAAATAGTTACTGGCAGTCAAATACTGTCTTGAGTATAAAAAGAGCTAATCGGTATTTCCCGGTTATCGAGAGGATTTTTAGAGAGCAAGGTGTACCAGATGATATGAAGTATCTGGCTGTCGCCGAAAGTAATCTGACCAATGCAGTCTCTCCCGCAAGTGCAAAAGGCATCTGGCAGTTTATGAAACCTACTGCAAAAGAATACGGTCTAGAAGTAAATGATGAAGTAGACGAACGGTATCACTTGGAGCGTTCTACATTGGCTGCAGCCAAATATTTAAAATATCTTAGAAAAAGATTTGGTACTTGGATAGATGCATCTGCTGCTTATAATGTCGGTCCCACTCGTTATGCAAAGATTCTAAAAAAGCAAGGAGGGAATTATTTTGATCTCAATCTTAATTCGGAAACCAGTCGGTATGTATTTAGACTCGTAGCTATAAAGGAGATATTATCTAATCCACAGGATTTTGGATTTTATGTAGAGCCTCATGAAAAATATGCTCCACTCGACAATACGATGAATATAGAAATTACAGAATCTGTTTTAGACTGGAGTGATTTTGCAAGACTACACGGTGTCAGTTATCGCACTTTAAAGATTCATAATCCATGGCTTGTAGATAAAAAACTAACTGTAAAGAAAAATAGATATCTGGTAAAGATTCCAAGAAAATAGGCTGTATACGTTAATAAATGCCTAATTTTTCTTGATAGATGTACACCATATCTAAATCTTACGTCATCTATATATAAATACAAAACAATGAAACACACTTTATCACGATTTTCTATCTGCCTATTCTTATGTATAGGAATATTTATCAACTCCAGTTTTGCCCAAGACGAAGAAGCTTTTAAAATAGTAGATGAGATGCCAAGATTCCCTGGTTGCGAAATGCTAAAAGCAAATGCTGATGTAATTAATAAGTGTGCCCAAGGAAAAATGTTAGAATTTATTTATAAGAATCTAGAGTACCCTACAGAAGCTAGAAAAAATGGTGTTGAAGGAATGGCAGTTGTACAGTTTAACATAGGGGAAAAAGGACAGGTTCTAGATATAAAAGTAATAAGAGATCCAGGATCAGGTATAGGAGATGCGGCCAAAGTAGTCGTAGAAAAAATGAATTCGATGGAAGAAAGATGGATTCCCGGTAAAATGAAAGGAACCCCTGTTAAAGTACAATATACCCTTCCAGTGAAATTTAAATTAGAAAACGGGAAAGGCTCTAAAAATAAAGGAAAACAAAAAAATGATTTAGATAAAGGAAGCACAGAAAAAGTAATGAAAAATGATAAGCATGCACGTGTGAGTCCTTTTGAAAAAGTAAAAAAGACTCAGGTAAATCCTAGACAACTGGAAGATCCTCAATCAGAAGTACCACCTCCGCCGCCACCACCGCCATCTCCTTCAACTCATCAAGAAGAGACTTTTAAAGTGGTAGAAGAGATGCCTCGTTTCCCAGGATGTGAGGACATAGATGGTGATATAAAAACAAAAAATGATTGTGCAAAAACTAAAATGCTTAATCATATATACGCTACCCTAGTCTATCCAGAGGATGCAAGAAAAAATAACCAAACTGGTACAGCAGTAGTACAGTTTGCGATAGAGACAGATGGTAATATCTCAGATAAAAAAATCGTAAGAGATCCAGGATATGGAATGGGGCAAGCTGCCTTAGACGTGGTTAATACCATGGATAAGTGGATCCCAGGAAAACAGCGAGGAAGAGTAGTCAGAGTTTTATATACACTCCCTGTTATTTTTGAGGCTAATGAGGACGGAAGTCTCAATAGAAATAAAGGATCTGAAATAACAAAAGATAAAAAGAAGAGTCCTTTCTTCAAAAAAAGAAAAACTAAAGTAAGTCCTAAGCAATCAAAAGACATAGACCCCAAGTTGCCGCCACCTCCGCCTCCGGCTCCTCCAGTAGAGGAAGAAGAACTTTTTAAAGTAGTCGAACAAATGCCGCGTTTTGTAGGATGCGAAGATATGGATGCAGACCAAAAATTTAAGCAAGAGTGTGCCCGAAAAAAAATGTTTACTTTCATTCTTGAAGAGTTAGTTTATCCAAAAGATGCCCGTAAAAACAAAAAAGAAGGTCAAGCGATTGTACAATTTGTCGTTAGACCTAACGGTAATATTACTAATGCTGTGATCCTAAGAGATCCAGGACACGGTATGGGACAAGCCGCTCTGGATGTCGTAAATAAAATGCCTAAGTGGATACCGGGAAAACAACGTGGAAAAACTGTAGCTGTAAAGTATACATTGCCTATCAAGTTTAAATTGTAGATAAGGGTGATAGAATAATACCTCATAGTCATGATCTGGATGAAGAGGTATCATGATTTAAAACTATAGGCCATTTAATTTACATTTATAAGTGATATAGAGCCCTAGGTGTCTTTAAAATAATATTTCTGAAAACTCTAAATGGAATATTTACCTAAGAACCTAAACTGAGGATCAACCCAAATCAAATCGAGTGTCTCCAAATTTATAACTGATTTTTATAGGAGCCCTTGGGAAGATGAAATCTGTTGTATGTAATTTTCTTTTATGCTATTACCCGAAAGCTCCACATTAATATATTAGTCATCATTTCCACATCTCTACATTTAGATATTTCTACATTCAGCTATTGACAAACTGTCTTTATGGCATGGTTGTTTAATTACAACTGTCATATTGTCTTATTATTTTTTTAAATATTGACTATTTGACTCGATTTTGGTAGTGGTATGGCTATTGATCTTTATTAATCGTAAGTTTTAATTGAAATAACTAAAAATTAATAAACATGAATACCATCGTAAAAAGAAGACCTAGCAACAGATTATTTATGCCACATTTTGGGAATATCCTAAACGAAGTTATGAATAGCTCTTTAGAAAACATTATTCAGAATTCGCCGAAAGGCAAATCTACACCTAGTGTAAATGTAAAATCTGCGGAAGACCGTTACCATTTAGAAATGGCCTTACCTGGATTTTCTAAGTCAGATGTAGACATACATATCGATAAGGACGTATTGACCATATCTAGCAAAAAAGAAAACTCAGAAGAAGGAAAATATCGCTTACGCGAATTTAATTACGGCTCCTTTGAACGTAAGTTCCACTTGCCTAAAAATGTAGATCAGTCTAATATAGAAGCGAGTTTTAAAAACGGAATCTTAAACTTGACATTGGCTCTAAAGCCAGAGGCAAAACCTAAGTCGATTAGTATCAAGTAATCGTAACCACCATTTCCTAACCATAAACAAAAAGTAGTAAAATGAATATATCAAAAGTAAATAATCCAGTAAGCCACATGGTAGATAGCCTATTTAATTCCAGCTTATCAGACCTGATGGGATCAGATTTTATCAGTCATAAGCCTTCTGTAAATATAGTGGAAGAAGATGATGGTTTTATCCTAAACCTAGCCGCTCCTGGTTATGATAAAGAAGATTTTAAACTAGAAATCATAAAAGACCAACTCATCGTATCAGCTGAACGCAAAACAGTAGAAAAAGAGAATGAAGAATTAAGTGAGGCTGATAAAGATAACGTGGCACATTATGTCAAACGAGAGTTTAGCTATCAAAACTTTAAGAGGTCTTTCCATCTACCCGAAAACATAGAGTTAAATACGATAGATGCTAGTTATATAGATGGAATTTTAAATATAAAACTAGCTAAAAAAGAAAACCAAGAAGATAGTCCGGTAAAAATAGAAATAAAGTAGTTGTGTAGTTTGGGTAAAAAGTTGGTTTTAATGGCCCCGTTCCTTTTGGAGCGGGGTTTTTTAATGCTTTTATTTATGTTAATCCTTATCCCTAACAATAGAAAATGGCTATTCTCTAAAAAAAAGAAAATTGTACATTTGCACCAGCATAAAAGAAGTCCTGATTTGTGGAATCATTTTGAAGGATTTTGTGTTACATTATAGCATTGTTTCATTTTAAAATTTTCTATGGCAAAATCACAACAGACATTTAACAAAGGCGAACGAGAAAAAAAGCGTCGTAAAAAGAAAAAAGAAAAAGAGGAAAGAAGAGAACAGCGTAAGCTAGAAAAACTAGACAAAGGTAAACTTACTTTCGAAGAGCAGATCTCATACGTAGATGAGAACGGGCACATCGTAAGCGAAAAGCCAGATCCTGCTAAGAAATTTACCATAAAAGCGGAGGACATCAAACTTAATGGTCCTAGAGATAGAGCATCAGAAAATATAGTCCGTAATGGTAGAGTTAAATTCTTTAATGAGGAAAAAGGATATGGATTTATTACTGATAAAGAGACTAGAGACAGCATATTTGTACACATAAATAATGCATACTCATCTATCAAAGAAAATCATAAAGTTACTTTCGAAATAGAGCAAGGACCTAAGGGACCTACAGCTGTAAATGTCGAACCGACTGTTCAGAAATAATCTCCAGAATGTGGTTTTGCCGACTTAAATGGAGAAAACCTTAAATTACCAATAAGAGAAACGTAAAGTAAACCTAGCGTTTAATTAAAAGAGACCATGGATAATCCATAGTCTCTTTTTAAATATAAGGGTGTATTGTTTATTAATTCTTTATAATCTTTATAACACTACCTGGCACTAATGGCTTAGTCGTATCCACATCATTTAAGGCTAGGAGATCATCTATATTCATATGATCTAATTTCCCTGCAAGCTCAAAAAGAGACTCTCTTTTACCTAGTTTATAATATGTATAATGATCATTCTTTGTACCAGAGGAACGATAGGCAAGGGTCGTTCGTAACGGAAAAACACGATCTTCAATAGGAATAGCAAAACCATTATTTCCGCTAGGAAGTGCATCTAATGCAGCAATCATTCTATCAGTCCGCCTTTTAGACTCTCTTTTATTTATAGATCGCCTAGTAGATGTAGAAAATACTATATCATGATGATTTCCTCTTCTATTTAGATAGGTCATCATCTCTAATTCTGGTAAGGTTAAAAAATGCTCACCGTCACTTTCCGGAATATAATTTTTAAGGTAAGATGGGTTTAGGAATTTTAAATCTTCCAAACTAATGCCTACCTCATTACGGATATCATTAAAACTCATTTTATGAAAAACCTTAACCGAAGTCGTATTTGCATAATCTTGATTAGGTAGATCTGGCTGCAACTCATACTCGTAATAATATTTCATAAGGTATGTGGCAGCTATTAATCGCGGAATATATTCCTGCGTCTCTTGCGGAAGATATTTCCTTATTTCCCAGTAATTACGTTTTCCTCCTGACTTACGTATCGCTTTACGCATATTACCAGGCCCGCAGTTATAAGCAGCTAAGGCCAATGTCCAATCCCCCAAATTATTATGCAAATCAGTCAGATAATCTAGTGCTGCCTCTGTCGATTTTATAGGGTCTTTACGTTCGTCCACAGTACGACTGATCTCCAGACCATACATTCTCCCAGTTCCTTTTACAAACTGCCATAGACCGGTCGCTCTAGATTTAGATAAGGCATCAGCCTTTAGAGCGGATTCTACGACTGCTAGAAATTTTAGATCTTCAGGAAGATTACGTTCTCTTATTTTATTTTCTATGATCGGGAAATAGATAGAAGCTCTACCGAGTATTATCTCAGAACCACGAGGGTAAGTCTGTACGTAATTTTTAATTCGACTTTTTACTTCTTTTGAATATTTAATATCCACAATGCTCTCTAGATTATTTAATCTATCTAAAACATTATGATCCTCCTCTGTAGTAAGTGCTATCAAAGGGGTAACCTCGTCCCGAGACGTGGCTATAAAAACAGAACATAGCAAACATATGATTACTACACATCGCTGTGCAGCAATTAATATTTTGTTCATGGTATTAGTTTTAAAATCGATCATTAGAATAAGATTTAATACAATATTTTAATCGGAACTTATTAAATTGTAAAAAACTTTATTCTGTTACGTATTAAACGTTATGTAAATACGAAGTGCAAATATACATCTTTTGCACTATTAATGTGTCAATTACATAAGGTGTAAAATGAAAATATGTAAAAATCAGATTATCAGCAATAGGGAAATAATATTTGGATTTGTTTGATCCTGCTGAAAAACTGGTTTGGTAAGTTTTTGTCTATTATATGACAAATTTCTACACTGTCTCCCCTACCTTGATATAGGTATTAATGTAAATTATTTTACATTTTAGTAAAGCTACTCTATTATAACGGCATCTTGTAAAAAGTAAATAAGGCCACTAGAGTCGTTAGTTTGGATCTGTAATCTACCTTTTACTTTCACTTTTTCCTTTTGGTATTTTGCCTTAGTACCGCTTTGCATAAATACTTGCATTGCGGATTCTGGCCCGGCTGCTCCACAGAAAAAACACATATTTTGTGGATATCGAGAGAACATAAAATGAGACTGGGGCTTAGGATCCGCAGTAAGGCTAATCATATATCCACTTATTTCTATTTCCCGACCATCCATCGCTACGGCTGGAGGCATCGGTTTAGATTTAGTTACTTCCATACCCATAAACTCATCATAGTTTTTCTCAGTCTTAACCATTGAAAGTGTTGCCCACATCTCTTTGGATTGAGCAGATACTGACATCGATAAAAATATAATACTTAGGATTAGTATAAATCTCACTTGATATAAACGTTATTAGATTCTACTAAGTTATATATTTCGATTTAACTGTGTTAAAGAGAAAGCTTCTTTCAGGTTTAGTTTTCGCCAATATAGAACTAGTGACTAATAGTTTTTTTTTACATTTTATATTCATCCAATGAGAAAAGGAAAAATTCCTATTAGGTATTTAGGCTAAAGATTTATCCTTCATTTTTGAAACGAAAGAATAAAAAAATCCTGCCTCAATACAGAGAACAGGATTTTTAGTTTGATAGTTATTTTACCATTCGCCGAAAGGCAAACAATAAAAATTTTTATCTGCTAGTATCTATAGTATTCTGGCTTGTATGGTCCTTCTAGAGGCACATTGATATAATCAGCTTGATCTTTAGACATATCTTCTAGCTCGACACCGATTTTCTCTAAGTGTAATCTTGCTACTTTCTCATCTAAGTGCTTCGGCAACATGTATACTTTGTTTTCATACTTATCAGTACCATGATTTTCCCATAATTCTAACTGAGCTAACACCTGATTAGTAAATGAGTTAGACATTACAAAAGATGGATGACCGGTAGCACATCCTAGGTTTACTAGTCTTCCTTCCGCAAGAACTAAAATGTCCTTTCCGTCTAAATTATACTTATCTACTTGAGGCTTAATCTCTACTTTCTCCGCACCTGACTCATTATTTAACCAGTTCATATCGATCTCGTTATCAAAGTGACCGATGTTACAAACGATTGTTTTATCGTTCATCGCTTTGAAATGCTCTGGTCTAATAATATCTTTATTTCCTGTTGCTGTAACTACAATATTCGCATCTTGAAGTGCAGTAGACATTTTCTTTACTGCAAATCCGTCCATAGCCGCTTGCAATGCACAAATAGGATCGATCTCTGTAACGATTACTCTACATCCTGCTCCTCTTAATGAAGCCGCAGATCCTTTACCTACATCACCATATCCTGCAACAACAGCAACTTTTCCAGCCATCATTACATCTGTAGCTCTTCTGATTGCATCGACACAAGATTCTTTACAACCGTATTTGTTATCAAATTTTGATTTAGTAACGGAGTCGTTAATGTTTATTGCAGGTAATGCAAGTGTTCCATTAATTTCTCTTTCGTATAATCTATGAACCCCAGTAGTTGTTTCTTCAGAGATTCCTCTAATATCAGAAACTAACTCAGGAAATCGATCTAATACCATATTAGTTAAATCACCTCCATCATCAAGGATCATATTTAACGGCTTTCCATCAGGAAATGCTGTAAGCGTTTGCTCAATACACCAGTCAAACTCTTCTTCGTTCATTCCTTTCCAGGCAAACACGGGTACACCTGCAGCGGCAATTGCAGCGGCAGCGTGATCTTGAGTAGAAAATATGTTACAGGATGACCAAGTAACATCAGCTCCTAATTCTACAAGTGTTTCGATAAGTACCGCCGTCTGAATAGTCATGTGTAAACATCCAGCGACTCTTGCACCTTTGAGCGGTTTAGAATCCCCGAACTCCTCTCTAAGAGCCATTAAACCTGGCATCTCAGCTTCCGCTAGATCCATTTCCTTTCTTCCCCAATCGGCAAGATTAATATCTTTGACTTTGTAGTTTAATTTAGTATCTGTTGCTTGCATTTAAGTATTTTTTTGAAATATGGTGCAAAGGTACGGTATAACTTCGAATAAAACCTGCTAAATGTTATGCAATTGGATCGATTGCAATCAACTTAAAAATCGTCCTTTTTTTATAATCGGTAGAATTTCTCCTAAGGTTTAGGCAATTGTTAGGACATCCTGAAACTATAATTATTCTTATACTGTAGGGGTTAAACTTGTGGTGTTTTATAACTGTAAATACACATGGATGTAATTTGGCATCAATAAAAAAGCCGAGGAAAATTTCTCTCGGCTTTTATAAACTTGTTTAGTTACATATTTCTATACATCGATATTTGCATATCGAGCATTTTCTTCTATAAACTGTCTACGAGGTGGAACTTCATCTCCCATTAATTTTGAGAAAATAATATCTGCACTTACCGCATCATCTATGGTGACCTGTCTAAGAATTCGTTCCTCTGGATTCATTGTGGTTTCCCATAACTGCTCCGCATTCATCTCTCCTAGACCCTTATATCTCTGCGTTTTTATATTAGCATCTTCTTTACCACCTGAATATAAATCTATAGCTTCTTGTCTTTCATCCTCATCCCAGCAATATCTAAATTGCTTTCCTTTTTTTACCATATATAAAGGAGGTGTTGCAATATAAACGTAACCTGATTCCACTAGAGGTTTCATGTATCTAAATAAGAAGGTGAGGATCAATGTACAAATGTGGCTACCATCAACATCGGCATCACACATGATGACTACTTTGTGATATCTCAGTTTCTCCATATTAAGATGTCGCTCTCCATCTTTTTCCTCTATACTTACACCTAGTGCGGTAAACATATTTTTTATCTCCTCATTCTCATAAATTCGATGTTCCATCGCTTTTTCTACATTCAGAATTTTACCTCTCAATGGAAGAATGGCTTGAAAAAAACGATCTCTTCCTTGCTTTGCAGTTCCACCGGCAGAATCTCCCTCCACTAGGAATATCTCTGACTCCACAGGATCTTTAGAACTACAGTCTGATAGTTTTCCAGGAAGTCCTGTTCCTGTAAGTACATTTTTACGCTGAACCATTTCCCTCGCCTTACGAGCTGCGTGTCTCGCCGTGGCGGCTAGGATAACTTTATCGATTATACGTTTAGACAGCTTAGGGTTTTCTTCTAAAAATACTTTTAAAGCATCCCCAACTGCACGAGATACGATACCTGTTACTTCTGAATTCCCTAATTCTCCTTTGGTCTGACCTTTAAACTGTGGTTCCGGGACTTTTACCGATACTATTGCGGTTAGCCCTTCTCTAAAATCCTCTCCAGCAATCTTAAATTTAAGTTTGCTGAAGTGTCCCCCTTCTTCTCCATATTTTGTAAACTCCCTGTTTACTGCTCTTCTAAATCCACTTACATGGGTTCCACCTTCTCGAGTATTTATATTATTTACAAAAGAATAAATGTTCTCACTATAACTCGTATTGTACTGTAATGCTACCTCTACCTCTACATTTTCTTCTTTACCTTTTACTACGATCGGTCTTTCTATCAGAGGTGTACGCCCAGAATCTAAGAACTTTACAAATTCTTCCAGTCCTCCCTCGGAGAAAAACGTCTCTGATTTTGGTTCGCCATCAATGATATCACGCTTATCTGTAAGAGTCAGTGTCAGTCCAGAATTTAGGAATGACATCTCTCTGATCCTATTTGCAAGGGTATCGTATTTGTACTCTAGAGACTCGAATATATCTGCATCAGGCTTAAAGCTTATGAAGGTTCCAGTGATATCAGTAGTTCCGATTTGTTTTACACTCTCCTTAGGTATACCGATACTATATTCCTGAACAAATACTTTTCCATCTCTATGTACCTCTGCCTTAAGATAAGAAGACAATGCATTTACACAAGATACCCCAACTCCGTGTAGACCACCAGAAACTTTATATGTGTCTTTATCAAACTTTCCTCCGGCATGTAATACCGTCATCACAACCTCTAAAGCTGACTTCTGTAATTTCTCATGCATCCCAGTAGGAATCCCTCTTCCGTTATCCTTTACCGTAATAGAATTATCTTCGTTTATGGTGATATCTATTTGAGAACAATGCCCTGCAAGATGCTCATCTATCGAGTTATCGATTACTTCCCATACGAGATGATGCAGACCTTTGGTATCGGTAGACCCGATATACATCCCTGGTCTTTTTCTTACAGCTTCTAGACCTTCTAAAGCTGTGATATTACTAGCATTATAATTGCCTTTATTTTCGCTCATAACTATGTCTCTTTTTCAGGCTGCAAAGATACAAAAAATACATCTATTATGTCAGTATTTTTTGATTATAACTTACTCATAATGAGGGTGTTTTATAATTATTTTTTTATCAAATATAATATCTATGCTTTTAGTTAAAATTAAAGAGAATATCTTTACGATATGAAGGAATTTATTGTAGCAGAAAACGAAGATTTACAATCCGTTTCCCAACAAATATTAGAGGCAAAAAAACATACTCTATTTTTACTTCGTGGAGATTTAGGAGCTGGGAAAACCACTTTGTCCAAATCCTTAATTGCTTGTTTAGGAAGTACCGATAATGTAACCAGTCCAACCTTTTCCATCATAAATGAGTATACCGGATCAGAACACAAAATGTATCATATCGATCTTTATAGATTAAATACGATAGAGGAAGCCCTAGATATCGGAATAGAAGATTATCTACACAGTGGTAATAATTGTTTTATAGAGTGGCCAGATTTGATAAAACCCATCCTTCCTAATGAGCATCACAATCTAGAAATTCATATCTTGGACGATAACAAGCGAAAAATAATTTTTGAGTAAACTCAATATTTCTGTATGACTGATTTTGGAAAGAAAATTACTTTCTCAGACTTCTTTTCTGAGGGCCAGTTTGAGACACAAGTCGAAACATTGGACGTAAGTCAAAAAAAAGAATCTATTACCATAGGGATCCCATCAGAAATAACAGCTGGCGAATATAGAGTGCCATTAGTCCCTAATTCTATAAGAACACTAATAGGTTACGGTCATAATATTATGATCGAGTCAGGTGCTGGTGATCATTCTAAATTTACAGACCATGATTTCTCTGAGGCTGGAGCCCAAATCGTTCATAGTAAAGACGAAATTTTTAAATGTAATGTAGTACTCAAAGTAGCTCCTCCTACGCTGCAAGAAATAGATCTGTTTAGTTCTGACCAGATACTAATATCTCCGTTGCACTTCCCGATACTCTCTCAGGAATACCTTCAAAAACTAAAGCAAAAAAGGGTCACGGCCATTGCTATGGAATACCTCCAAGCAGAAGATGGCAGCTATCCAGTCGTGCGTATAGTAAGTGAAATAGCAGGGATGCAATCGATCCTTACAGCAGCAGATTTACTCTCTAAAACCAAAGGTGGAAGAGGCACATTACTAGGCGGAATATCAGGAATACCTCCATCTAAAGTTGTGATCCTAGGTGCGGGAGTGGTTGGGGAATTTGCGACAAAAACAGCATTGGGGCTAGGAGCATCCGTTAGAGTTTTCGATAATGATATTGCTAAACTTATGCGTTTACAATCTAGTGTAGGCAGGCAATTACATACATCTGTGATCAACCCGGTCTATCTAGGATACCAGCTGGTAAGTGCGGATGTTGTCATCGGTGCTTTCCACTCTAAAACAGGTCGTGTCCCCGTCCTCGTTACTGACGAGATGGTAAAAAACATGAAGGAAGGTTCTGTCATTATAGACATCAGTATAGATCAAGGCGGTGTTTTCGAGACATCAGAGCTGACCACATTAGAGAACCCTACATTTGTAAAACATGGCGTAATACATCACTGTGTTCCTAATATCGCTTCTAAGGTTTCTCGAACAGGCTCTATTGCCATCAGTAATGTCATTATGCCTTTACTTTTAAGAATCGGTTCGACGTTAAATATGGAATCAATTCTGTACGAACGAAAAGGAATCCGCAATGGCGTATATATGTATAAAGCGTGCCTAACTAACGAGTACCTCAGCAAGCGTTTTAAAATGAAGTATACGAGCCTAGATCTTTTGCTAGCGAGTAAGTTTTAGTTTGGAATTTTATGAAAAAACCATATCTCATTTTTCTCTTTTCCCTCTTAATTTTAGCTAGCTGTCAGACTACAAAAAAAATGGCTGAAACTAAGTATTTTGATATGGATCAAACGGAAATCACAGCCGCTGAGTTTTATGCAAAACTAGATTATAAATACCTCATCGATCTTTTCACTTTTGAAAACGGATATAGAAAATATACCTTAGCTGAAAGATTGGATTTTGGGAAGATTGAATCTGGTCATTTTGATACATTTAAAACGCAATTAGAAAATTCTATAGGTAGAAAAATAAATTTTACTAATAATATTAGGATTGTGTATTATCAATATTTCGCGAAAGTCGAAACAGATGATTTTTTACATACTCGTCGTAATCTGGAAAGCACTCAAAAAACAGACAATGATCATCTTCCAAAAGAAACAATACACGTTGCTAGCTCAGATTATCCATTTGATAAGGAAATTTATGACGTATATGTGGACAAGTATGACCTCTTGAAAAGAGTTTTTTTTAAACATCCCGAAGTAACTATAAATCATGTCATCATTTATCCTACTGGAAAATACATCAGCTGTTTTGGAGATAAATGCGAATATTTAGGAATCTCTAAAAAATTAGAATGAGTCAAGTCATTTTTGCAGATAATGCACTTCGCTAATCCCCTTCCTGTATCCGATATCTAATCTTAATAATGATTTAAAGAAAGAGGTCTTAGATTTCAAACTAATGCCCTTCAAAAAATTTGCACTGAGAGGATATTTCAGGTTGATTCACAACTATCTTTATCTACTTTATACTTCACTTCAAAAATGGAAACAAAAAATTAAGTCTTCTCTAGACCTAAGTATTGTTCCATGCCTTACCGTTTTGATTTTCTAATAACACATAATTCATTACTTTTGCACTTTATGAGAACTAGTATTATAGATATTATTATAATTACAAAGAACCGTCCGTAATCGGAAGAGTAGATATATTATAAAGCTCTGATGATTGCATCGGAGCTTTTTTTTTGAGCATAGCACAAGTAGTTTATGAGTAAATATAAAGAGTTTAAACAATTAGATCTACCGAGCATCGATAAAGAGATGCTGGAATTCTGGAAATCAGAAAAGATTTTTGAAAAATCAGTGGAACAAAAACCATCAGAAAAACCATTTGTATTTTACGAGGGACCACCATCAGCAAACGGAAAACCAGGGATCCATCATGTTATGGCCAGAGCCGTAAAAGATCTATTTTGTAGATACAGAACGATGAAAGGATTCCGTGTCGAACGAAAAGGAGGATGGGATACTCATGGCCTTCCTATCGAGCTATCTGTAGAAAAAGAATTAGGCATTACAAAAGAGGATATCGGCAAGTCGATTTCCATAGATGATTATAATAATCAATGTCGTACCACAGTAATGAGATATAAAGATCTATGGGATGATATCACCCGTAAGATGGGTTACTGGGTAGATTTAGATAATCCCTACATCACCTTTGAGAACGAATATATAGAGTCCGTATGGAACATAATCTCGAGACTATATAATAAAGATTTACTTTATAAAGGATATACGATCCAGCCTTACTCTCCCGCGGCAGGAACAGGTCTCAGTTCGCATGAATTAAACCAGCCAGGATGTTATAAAGATGTAAAAGACACCTCCGCTGTTGCCCAATTCAAAATCATAAATGATAAAAAATCAGCCTTCCTTTTTGAAGGAATAAAGCAAGGAGATGTTTACTTTATCGCATGGACGACTACACCATGGACACTACCTTCTAACACTGCTCTTGCAGTAGGTAAAAAGATAGACTATGTTAGAGTAAAAACATATAATCCATATACTAAGATTCCTGTAAATATCATATTGGCAAAAGCCTTATTAGGAAAATGGTTTAAGCCTGAACAAGCAGATTTAGATTTTGAGGCCTATAATCCTGAAGATAAACTGATCCCATATGCGATCACTGGTGAGTGGAAGGGAAGTGACTTAGAAATGATCTCTTATGAGCAATTATTACCTTATGTACAGCCAGAAGATGGTGATGCTTTTAAGGTTTTGATCGGAGATTTTGTCTCTACAGAAGATGGTACAGGGATCGTACATTTAGCTCCTTCTTTCGGGGCAGATGATATGAGAGTGGCTCGTAAATATGGAATCGGAGCATTGACTCTTGTAGATAAGCAAGGTAAATTTGTAGATGAGGTTACTGACTTTGCTGGACGATATGTAAAAGATTATAAGGAGGAGGGCGAGGCTTACGCCAATGTAGATGTAGATATTTCCATCAAGCTAAAAACAGAAAACAAGGCATTTAACGTACAGAAATATAGTCATAACTATCCTCATTGCTGGAGGACTGATAAACCGATACTTTACTACCCTCTCGATAGCTGGTTTATAAAAGCATCTTCTGTAAAAGAAAGAATGCAAGAACTCAATAAAACAATCAACTGGAAACCATCTCATACAGGAGAAAAACGTTTTGGTAATTGGTTAGAAAATTTACAAGATTGGAATCTATCTCGATCTCGATACTGGGGAATCCCACTACCTATCTGGAGAACAACAGATGGAGTAACGGATATATGTATTGGCTCCATAGAGCAGCTAGATACAGAGATCAAAAAAGCTAATGTTGCATTAGGGTTATCTCAGGAAGTGCCCAAAGATTTACACAGACCTTACATAGATGATATAATACTAGTAGATGATAATGGGAACAAAATGATCCGCGAACTAGACTTAATCGATGTATGGTTTGATAGCGGTTCTATGCCGTATGCACAGTGGCATTACCCTTTTGAAAATGAAGACAAATTCAAAAATAATTTCCCTGCAGATTTTATTGCAGAAGGAGTAGATCAGACAAGAGGATGGTTTTATACCTTACATGCTATCGCTACGATGGCCTTTGATAGTGTTGCCTATAAAAATGTAGTTTCTAACGGATTGGTACTAGATAAAAATGGCGTAAAAATGTCTAAGAGATTAGGTAATGCCGTTGATCCTTTTGAAACATTGGAAAAATATGGGGCTGATGCTACGAGATGGTATATGATCTCTAATGCACCACCATGGGACAATCTAAAATTTGATCCAGCAGGAATCGAGGAAGTAAAACGTAAGTTTTTTGGGACTTTATATAATACCTATTCTTTCTTTTCGCTTTACGCGAATATTGATGGGTTTACTTACAACGAGGCAGTAATACCATTAAAGGAAAGACAAGAAATTGATCGATGGATTATCTCCAAATTAAATTCACTAATCGCAGAAGTGGATAGTGATTATAATGATTATGAACCAACGGCTGCAACCAGAAAAGTACAAGCCTTTGTAGAAAATCACCTTAGTAACTGGTATGTAAGATTATGTCGTAGACGTTTCTGGAAAGGAGAATATACAGCAGATAAAATTGCCGCCTATCAAACCTTGTATGAGTGTATGACTGCTGTAACTAAATTGATGGCTCCAGTCGCTCCATTTTTTGCAGACTGGTTATTTAGAAATTTAAATGAGGCCACAGGGTTAGAAAGCCATGAATCAGTCCACTTAGCTGAATTTGGAACATCCGATGAGTCTAAAGTAGATAAAGCACTAGAAGAAAGGATGGACTATGCTCAACGTATCTCCTCTTTGGTATTATCTCTCCGTAAAAAAGAAAGGCTAAGAGTAAGACAGCCTTTACAAAAAATACTACTACCTGTCCTTAATGATAGTTATCAAGAACAGGTAGAGGCTGTAAAAAATCTGATTCTTTCAGAAGTAAACATTAAAGAAATAGAGTACTTAAAAGATGATGGGTTTATCAAGAAAAAAATCAAAGCCAATTTTAAAACCTTAGGTAAAAAACTGGGTAAACACATGAAGGCAGCAGCTGCAGCAATCAGTCAGTTTACAGCAGAGGATATCTCGAATATAGAAAAAACAGGTTTTTATAATCTCAGCATAGATAGAGAAAACTATGAGCTAAATACTGACGATTTTGAAATTTCTTCTGATGAGATTCCAGGATGGCAAGTGGCAAATGATAGAGATATTACAGTGGCACTAGACATCAGTCTTACTGATGATCTAAAAGCAGAAGGGGTCGCAAGAGAGCTCGTAAATAGAATACAAAATATTCGTAAAAACAGCGATTTTAATGTTACTGATAAAATCAATGTAACGATATCAGATCATGTAAGAATAGAAAAGGCGATCAATCAGTATGGCGACTATATAAAAGCAGAAGTTCTTGCAAAAAGTATTACGACTGGAGATAATTCTGGAGAAGCAACAGATATTTACGATGATCTATCTGTAACGATCGATGTTAAAAAAGTTTAGATACAGCGTATCCAGCTGCTATACTGATTACACATAATAGTAGACTAGAAAAAATATAGACCAGAGCAGTTCCATATTGGGACTGCTCTACTAATATAAAGGTCTCCGCAGAAAAAGTAGAGAACGTACTAAATCCCCCACAAAAACCTGTCATCAGTAATAAAGTATAATTGTTTGACAAGCCTTTTCTCGCTTGTAATCCCATGAGAAATCCTAAGATGAGACATGCCATTACATTCGCTGTAAGCGTACCCAAAGGAAACCCTTGCATACTTACTAATCTTCCGATGCCATATCGACATAAACTTCCTAAACCTCCACCTATAAAAATACTAGCCCATGTCCACATAATTTATGGATTAGATGATGCTTTCTTTTTCCCGTTCACTAAAAAATAAAGGATTGCTGATAAAATGACAGCGAGGCCTAGAATTAAAATCAGAAGATTAAGAGCACCGATATGTTGCAATTGTACCACGATAAAAATAAAAAACATATTTACCATTACAAGCGTACTCGTCGCCTGCATGTGTGACATACCGAGGTCGATGAGCAAGTGATGTATATGAGTACGGTCTGGATAAAATGGTGATTTACCTTTTAAAATCCGCATCGTAAAAACTCTCAGCGTATCAAAAAGCGGCAAAATCAAAATCCCAAACGCTATAGAAGGAGCTGCCTGAAATGCATGAGCCGCTATTTTCTCATCGACTATGTTATGATGTAACTCTACAAATTTTATGGCCAGAATCGAACAGACTAATCCTAATAAAAGTGATCCTGTATCTCCCATAAAAATTTTAGCTGGTGTGATATTATATCTTAAAAAAGCGAGTACAGACCCAGCTAAAGAAAATGCAACTATCGCTATCTCGATATGATCAATCTGATAAAACCAAACACCCAAAACCACAGAAATCAAAATCCCTATGCTCCCTGATAAACCGTTTATACCATCTATAAGATTAAAGGCATTTATAATTACCAAAATCGTAAAAAGGGTGATCAGAACGGATATCCAAAAAGGAATATCATAAATCCCAAAGATTCCATAAAAACTAGGAATGATCACTTTAGCTTTAAAAATAAGGATCAACGCAGCAAAAACTTCTCCCAATAGCTTTTTATAAGGTGATATTGGATCTATATCGTCTTTTGCTCCGATTAGGAAAATAATAATAAATGAACAAAGAATATACTGTAAGTCTCCAAAATACGTAAAAGGAGTCCACAAAATGATAGAAAAAATAGATCCCGCAAAAATACCAATTCCACCAAGAGAGGGCGTACTCACAGTATGACTGTGCCTATCACCAGGCTCATCCATTAATCTTTTCTTAATAGCAACCGAAATAATCGATGGTATCGCCAAAAAAGTAAGAGTAAAGGCAGTTATAAAGGCTAAAATAATATCAAACATATCAGGCCGAAAGATACAATGATATTTTTGTTTAGCCCTCTATGAAAGTATGTTTTATAAATCTATAAAATTTTATTCAAAGCTGAATTATAATCGTTTAACCTCTCCATCTCAAGAGCTTATAATATCACTCATA